>JAQGGU010000033.1 GCA_028289265.1 Candidatus Saccharimonadota bacterium
GCGCGGACCTGGCCGACGTATTCGACGATGAAGTCGCCCGGGAAAGTGCTTTCGAACTTTTCCTTGTTCTCGAACGGATAGTGGTGCTGCGCAAACGGCATCGAACCGGATTCAAACCAGCAGTCGATGACCTTGTCGATGCGCTTATAGTGCACGCCATCCAGGTCAAACTCGATGTCATCGACCCATGGCCGGTGATAATCGGCCAATTCTTCCCCGCTGAGTTCTTTCAATTCAGCGTACGAGCCAACTACTTTAATATGCTCATTCCCTTCAGTATCAGTCCCTTTCCAGATCGGCATGGCAGTCGCCCAGAAGCGGTCACGGCTGAGGTTCCAGTCCGGTGCCTGCTCAACGGTCTTCTGGAAGCGGCCATGCTTGATGTGCCCCGGGAACCAGTTGACGTTCTCGTTTTGCTCAAGCATTTCAGAGCGCTGGCCATCAACGTCCATGAACCAACTCGGATGCGCCCGGTACATAAGCCTGTTGCCGTTGCGTAAATTGTGCGGATATTCGTGCTGAATGTAATCGATTTTCCAGACGATACCGCGCTCATGCAGCGCTTTGGCGATACTCTTGTTGTTTTCCCAGACATCGAGGCCTTGCCACTCGCCCTCAGTGTATTTGCCGTACTCGTCAAGCACGTGCACCACCGGCACGTTGTTGGCGCGGGCAAGCTCGAAGTCTTCTTCACCGTAGGCCGGCGACAGGTGGACGACACCGGTACCGTCTTCGGCGGAAAGGCCTGGATAGTTCCAGACCTTGTGGGCATTCTCGCCGCGCTCAACTCCGAGCAGCGGCTCGTATGACAAGCCGATAAGATCCGAGCCCTTTATATTGTCGCGGATGACAGTGTGCGGCACCGGCTGGTGCTTCTGGTCGGTCAGGACCTTATCTACCAGGCCGGCAAGCAATATAAAGTGCTCGCCGTTTTCCATTTCAACCTCGGCGTATAGTTCATTTTCGCCTACACCGACGGCAGTATTGCCCGGCAAGGTCCACGGCGTGGTTGTCCAGGCCAGCAGATATACAGGTGTAGCAGCACCCTGGCTCAGGCTTTCTTGGACCGGGAAGTCTTTCAGCTTGAACTTCACATACACACTCGGATCGGTTACGACCTGATAAGCACCGGCATCCATGGTGACTTCAGCTTTAGAAAGTGGTGTCGCCCACTTGGTGTCATATAGAAGCACCTTTTCACCCTCGTATATCTTGCCTTTTTCATATAGCTGCTTGAAGGCCCACCAGACTGACTCCATATAGTCCTTGTCCATAGTCTTGTAGGCACCCTTGAAATCAACCCAGCGCCCGATACGGTCGACAGTCGATTCCCATAGGTTACCGGTTTGGATCATGCTCTCGCGGGCAGTAGAGATGTAATCTTCGAGGCTGATTTTAGTGCCAATCTCGCTGCGGTCCTGTATACCGAGCTTTTTCTCCACGAAGTTCTCTGCTGGCAGACCATGCGTGTCCCAGCCCCATACGCGCTCGACACGCTTGCCTTGCATCGTCCAGTAACGCGGCACGACATCCTTAGCGATACTTGAAAGCAGCGTCCCGTGGTGCGGCACACCAGTAATGAACGGAGGGCCGTCATAAAAGACGTATTGGTTATCCTGTGGGCGCATCTCGACAGACTTTTCAAATGTCTTGTTCTCTTTCCAGTGCTGTACGAGATCTTTTTCGTATTCGATAGCCCTGCGGCGGGTTCCTGATTTAAACTTCATGTTTACTCCTTATTTTTAGTTAAATAAAAAGTCACCTCTTCTGTCTGTCAGAACCCGTGGACTTATGTGCCGCGGGTGGTTCCATCTGACTTCCAAAAGAGACGACTCTTGTAATGGCGCTTATTTATCAGCTATGACGGGCTGCTGCCGGCGGGGTCTACTATTACAAGCGTAATTTCTTCCCGCTCCGTATCTGTCATGCAGATTCGTGGGTGATAACCACTCAAACGGATTTACTAAATTGTTACCCTGTTAGTGTACTCCAACTCATCACTTTTGACAACAATAGCCCCCTAGCCGGAGTAAGCGTAGGAAGCGACTTCATCCATAAGTGGCAGCATGTCGTCATTCCAAAGTTTTATCAGCCTGCCATCTTCGGCCACAGCCAGTAACGCCGGGTAGCGCATGATTCCGTATACCTCACACTTGGCGATGCCATCTCTTTCATCAACATTGAGTGTTTCAAGACGAATGTTGGGATTCCGCATGCTGAAATCGCGGACAAATGTCTCAATGCTTCTCGCATGCTCGGATTCTGGGCGGTAAAGGATAACCACTTTCATGATTACAATTGTAGCATGCATAGAAGCGCACACGTTACGGGATTACCTACCGTGAGCGTAGAATCGGCAGTTTGCCTACAAGCGCCTGTGCGCGCTGTATAGATTCTGTAGGTATCACCATATCCTTAGTGAAGTCGCGGAGCGCGATACGCTGGCGCAAGCTGAGATACGGGCGGAAAATTTCCATGACATCGTCATCAAGCTTCCTACCAGCACGACGTGCTTCCTCGACTGTCGTTTGGACCAGACGGCGAACTGCAAAATCAATATCATGCTTGGTATAAGGACGAGGTAATTTATTACCGTTTATCATCCGTATTACCAAACCAATACAGTGCTTCATGATAGCCCGCTTTTCTCTTGTAACATGGATATGCATCTGCGGATAATTGCGAATGCTCTCCTCTGCGGTGTAATAAGTATCAAATGATTCTTTCAAATTGATAAGTTCTTCTTCAATGTGAATCTCACTATCCAATATAGGATTGTGGCGTTTAGATTTTACGGCAGACACGAGGTCAATATGGGTCAGTTTTGCGACTGCCTTAAGAGCTGCTTTGTTCATTAATTATAATGTCCCTCCATTAAGCACAAGATATAATTGTACCTGATATATCATAAATGGTCAACCTTGAGGGTGTTTGTTGGTAATAACAAATTATAAGCATAAGAACGTTACCACCACATGCACATAGCTGTATATATCCTTAACATCTCCACTATCAAAAAGGACCGCTTCCGCGGTCCTTTTATCCTTATAAACCTTAAGGCTTAACTACAGCCAGTGGTGCTTCCACATGAGCTACAGACGTAGCAGCTACCTGCCCTTTGCGTCTGGTTGCCACAGTTGTAGCAGAGAGGCGCAGTGCTATCACCGCTACCAAGCTTTGCGTCTGCCGTAGCAACGGCCGGTGCTTCGCTGACAGCTGGCGATTTCTCGGCAGCCTGATGTTCTTTCGCGGGCTTCTCGGCATCCGCAACATCGTCAGTTGTCTGCTCTGTCTCGAGCAAGCTTACCTGTTGATCGTCGAGGGGCATGTCCTCGAATGAGGCCAGACCGAGCTCAAGGCGGTCGTCGAAGCTCAGGTAGTCGAGTGCCAGGCGGCGAACGATGTAGTCAGTGATAGAACTTGCGGTACGGATATCACTATCGTCAGTGATGCCGCTTGGCGCGAATGAAGTTCCGCGGAGTGTCTTGACGTAACTCTTCAGAGGCACGCCGTACTGCAGGCCATGGCTGACACTGATAGCGAAGGAGTCCATCAGTCCAGACAGGGTGCTTCCCTGCTTAGAGACGCTCAGGAACAGTTCGCCTGGTGCGCCATCTTCGTACTCACCGACAGTGAAGTATCCTTCAAGGTCAGCGATCTGGAACTTGTAGGTCTTACTGTTGCGGACACGAGGAAGCTTGCGGCGGACAGCGCCACGGACAATGACATGACCATTGACGGCTTCAGCTGCGGCTACTGGAGTAGTAGCAACTGGCTCATCCTTCTTATCGTCGTCTTTCTTGGCCATTGAGAGTGGCTGAGCAACCTTACAGTTATCACGGTAGATGGCGACAGCTTTCAGGCCCATCTTCCATGAGTCGATGTGTAGCTGTTCGACTTCCTCGATAGTTGCTTCTTCGGGCATGTTGACGGTCTTAGAAATAGCACCGGAGATGAATGGTTGTACGGCAGCCATCATCTTGACGTGGCCGAGGTAGTGGATAGAGTTGTCACCCATCGAGCAAGCGAAGACATTGAGGTGCTCAGCTTTGAGGGCTGGTGCGCCGATAATAGTCTTTTCGGTGTCGATGTAAGCTACGATAGCGTCGACTTGGTCCTTGGTGTAGCCAAGAGCCTTCAAGGCGCGTGGTACGGTCTGGTTGACGATGTGCATCGTACCGCCACCGACCAATTTCTTTACCTTTACGAGGCCAAGGTCTGGCTCGATACCGGTAGTGTCGCAGTCCATCATCAGGCCGATAGTACCAGTTGGAGCGAGTACTGAAGCCTGTGAGTTGCGTACACCGTGCAGTTCACCTTGCTCGACAGCTTCGTCCCAAGCAGTCGCAGCAGCGCTGAGGAGCTCTTCTGAGACGAGTGAGGCGTCAATGTCAGATACAGCCTCACGGTGCATCTTAAGGACATTGATCATGCCTTCGCGGTCCTTGTGGAAGCCGGTGAATGGACCAACCTTCTGAGCCATCTTGGCGCTAGTGGCGTATGCCTGGCCTGTTAGTAGTGCTGTAATAGCAGCAGCTTGGGCGCGGCCTTCGTCGGAGTCGTATGGCAAGCCCTGAGCCATCAGGAGCGCGCCAAGGTTAGCGTAGCCGATGCCAAGCTCACGATAAGCACGGGCGTTCTTGGTGATGCTTTCTGTCGGGTAAGCGCTGTAGCCGACCAGGATTTCCTGAGCGGTAAAGATGAGCTCAACAGTGTGGATGAACGACTAAATGTCGAATGAACCGTCGTCCTTCAAGAACTTGAGTAGGTTCAGTGAAGCCAGGTTACAAGCTGAGTTGTCGAGGTGCATGTACTCTGAACATGGGTTTGAACCGTTGATGCGGCCGGCGTTTGGCGTGGTGTGCCACTTGTTGATGACAGTATCAAATTGCATACCGGGGTCAGCGCACTTCCATGCGGCTTCTGCAAACTGGCGCATCAGGTCGCGGGCCTTAACGGTCTTTACGACGCGGCCATCCTTGACGGCCTTGAGGTCCCAGTCGGCGTCAGCTTCGACAGCCTTCATGAACTCATCGGTCACGCGAACAGAGTTGTTGGCGTTCTGGTACTGGACCGAGTAAATATCCTTGCCGTCAAGGCTCATGTCGAAGCCTGCAGCCTGCAAAGCACGGGCTTTCTCTTCTTCGCGTTCTTTTGCCCAGATGAAGTCTTCAACATCCGGGTGGTCGACGTTCAGGATGACCATCTTGGCAGCGCGGCGGGTCTTACCGCCACTCTTGATAGCACCAGCACTTGAGTCAGCACCGCGCATGAAACTAAGGGGTCCAGAAGCAGTACCACCGCTCTTAGAAAGAGGCTCGACGCTTGAGCGGATGCCTGAGAGGTTGATACCTGCGCCGGAACCGCCCTTAAAGATCATGCCTTCTTCAACATACCAGTTCAGGATAGATTCCATAGTGTCCTGGACGCCGAGAATAAAGCACGCACTAGCCTGCTGGGCGCGTTCTGGGGCACCGATGTTGAACCATACCGGCGAATTAAAAGCGGCACGCTGGGTTGCCAATACATACTTCAACTCTTCGCGGTAATCTTCTGCTTCAGTACCTTCAGCAAAGTAACCCTCTTGGATACCTTGGCGGACGACAGTGTCGACTACGCGGTCAATCAGGTGCTTTAGCGATGATTCGCGCTCATCGGTGCCTGGAGTACCGGTGAAATACTTCTGTGCCACGATGTTGATAGCGTTCATCGAGAAGCCTTCTGGAAATTCCAGGTCGCGCTGCTCGAAGACGTTCTTGCCGGTCATCGGGTTTGTGATAACAGAGTCGCGCTTGACCCATTTCAGCTGATCATACGCCTTGGACTTCGGCTCAGTGAATAAGCGCCGTCCAGCACCAGCTTTGCTTGTTGTTTGCCCCATAATAACTACCCCTCCGTTTGCCTGTAGACCTCACATCCGCAGGCATTACTTTTATTATTTTTGTTTAGAGTGTGCCGCTTTCTCGCTTTGTAGCAGCAAGCGCTCTCTGCCGCCTTCTATGCTTAGATAAAAGAAGATAGAGAACCGTCAAAGCTCTAATCTTTGACGAGTTCCAATTTCGCATCACTTTCCTTATTACGATCTCTATCGCGGATCGCGGAAAGCTCCTTTTCGAAGCTCTCGATATCCTTGAAGCGGCGGTAAACACTAGCGAAGCGCACATAAGCCACTTCATCCAGGATGGCTAGCCGTTCCATTACATAGTCGCCTATCTTCTTGGAACTGACTTCGTTCTCGCCGCAGGCATAGAGTTGTTGTTCTATGTCCATGACTGCCCGCTCTATCTGCACGCTGGTTACCGGTGTCTTCTCGCATGCCCGGTAGAATCCAGCTAACAGTTTCTCGCGGTTGAACATCTGCCGCTTGCCATCGCTTTTGACGACGATCAGCTGCGGCCGCTCCAGCCGTTCATAGGTCGTAAATCGGTAGTTACAGTCCGGACACATCCGACGGCGGCGTGTTGCCTCGCCTTCGGCTACGTCACGGGATTCTATAACCTTAGTATCGTGATACTGACATTGGGTACATTTCATATATGCCCCCTAACCGTACCCAACGCCGTTGACACCCTCCGGACGTGAATCTTCGACTCCCTATCTTTACCGTACGAGAGTACCGCTCAGATATGCCGCTTGATTTCCATCCCAAAGTGCACCACCGTCGAGGTGTACTAATCGAATTTAATGTGCTTATGCTCCAGTAGCTTATATGTTGTAAATTACTACATGTAGCGTATTGCCTACTTAGAATAGCCCTACCTATAGCGTTTTGCAATACGAAATGTGGTGTAGAATTTGTAACGCTTATGCATAATATAAAAGGTAGAATTCCTACCTTCCAGCTGGCACTATTTCCGCCGAGTGAATCATCAAAAATAGTGGATTTATTACCTAGTGTAGCAGAAAAGAATAGCTAGAAATAACAAAAAGCCGCCATTATAATGGCGGCCTTAGTGCGATTCGTTCGCAGACTATTCCTTTTTATCCTCGGAAGATTCTTCTTTTGGCTCGTCTGTGCTCTTCTTGCGGCCACGGAGACGTCGCAAGAAGGATGGACGTTCAAGCTCATCCTCGGAGTCACTAGTGAATATATGCGGCGTGGGAGCGTTATCCTGCGGGTCATCGGTGATACCAGATAGGTTTGCGCCGCGCAGTCCGTCCTCTTGTTTATCCTGGTTGCCGTTATGGCCATCTTCATCAATTGTCCAAATATTCGGCATCGGTGTATCGCTCGCAAAACTGTCGTCGTGAACACCGTCCAGATTGAGGTCCATATTCGACATGACCGAGTCATCACCCGTAGCTACAGGCGTAGGGACAAGTTCAGGATCTGCAGGTTCATTTGCCCCTACCATTGATGGAGCCTGAACGCTTTGTTTTGCATAATACGCAGCGTCAAAACCAGTCGCGACGACAGTAATGATAATCTCACCTTCTAGGTCAGGGCTGATTGTAGCACCAAAAATAATGTTCGCGTCTGGGTCGGCAGCAGCGGTAATAGTTTCCGCAGCGGTGTTGATCTCGTGCATTGAAAGGTCATTACCACCAATGATGTTGAATAGAACGCCACGGGCACCATCGATAGATACTTCAAGCAGCGGCGAATCAATCGCCTGCTGGGCGGCTTGGATGGCACGGTTTTCACCGCTGGCACGTCCAATGCCCATCAGTGCCGAACCGGCATTGCTCATAACCGCCTTCACATCAGCGAAGTCAAGGTTGATAAGGCCGTTGACAGTGATCAGGTCAGAAATACCCTGCACACCTTGACGCAGAACATCGTCTGCCACTTGGAAGGCTTCGAGTAATGGCGTGTCACGGTTGATAGTCTGCAGCAAGCGGTCATTAGGAATAATAATGAGGGTGTCGACTGACTTGCGTAAATTAGCGATGGCATTTTCCGCATTACGTCGGCGCTTCTCGCCTTCAAAAGCAAATGGCCGAGTGGCGAAGCCGACTACTAAGATGCCGAGATCGCGCGCGACCTGAGCCACGACATGTCCGGCACCACTACCCGTACCACCACCGGCGCCCAATGTCACGAACACCATATCGGCGCCCTCAATGGCCTTTTTGATGTCTTCGCGGGATTCCATGGCTGCCTGTTCACCTAGACTCGGCTCCGCGCCAGCACCAAGACCACGCGTCGCGTCCTTGCCGATATGAATCTTTACTGCTGCTTTTGAGTGATGCAGGGCCTGGGCATCAGTATTGATAACAATAAACTCCACGCCCTCTATACCGGATTCAACCATACGGTTCACTGCGGCACCGCCGGCTCCACCCACACCGATCACTTTGATACGGGCGAATGTTTCAATTGCTGGTTCAACTGCTTGTGGCATGGTTTCTGATACCCCCTGGGGTTAGCGCACTTATATTTATGTTGTTTAGTATACGGCAAACAGCGCTGACGGACAATAATAAATGTATGCGGTCGTATAGTGCACCGTGAACTCCGACCTCCAGGTGGCCGTGCTGCCATTAAAATTCGGGTGTCATAGTTCCGAAATTTCTTGCTTATGAATACTTTTTGTACTCATCAAAAACTGCAAATAACAGAGGTGGATACTAGTGCTTGAAGCGACCGAGCAGACCTTCGACAAACCCAAAGGCCTTGCCATTTGGACTACCGAAATTGCCCTGTCCGTGCATGTTTCCGTCTGGTGGCAGTAGCAACATGTCGAGCAACATAAGGCCGATGACCGTGTAGTAAGATGGGTCATTAACAGTATCGGCCAAGCCGCTAACTGTCTGCAACTTACCGATCCGAGCCGGCAATTGTAACTGATTCTTGGCATAGTCGGCCAGCCCTGGCAACTTGGCCGTGCCGCCCGCCAGGACAATACCGCCAGGCAGTTTGCGCGCACGGTGAATGCGCACCAGCTCTTTATTTACATACTCCAGAAGCTCTTCTACTCTCGCCTCAGCGATCATAGTGACATCATCCATCGGGAAATGGTGCATCGTATCGTTATACTTGACGCTAGCTACAGCCTTGGTAGTCTCGGCAAGCGTCGCGAAATTCACCTTCACCTGCTCGGCGACTTCCAGGTCGGTCTTAAGCCCGATAGCAAGGTCATTGGTGATGTGCATACCACCTATAGGCAGTACAGCAACGTGCTGGACTTCGCCGTCCTCAATAACAATCAAGTTGGTTGTACCCATACCAATATCAAGCACAACCGTGCCAGCTTCTTTTTGCTGTCGGTTGAGTACCGCCTCCGCAGATGCCAAGCTCGACAAGGTATGGTGGGTCGGCTCGATCTGCGCCTTTTCTAGTGCCATATCAAGGTTCCGCAGGCTAGGACTCGAGGCCGTCACGATATGCGCATCTACTTCGAGGCGCACGCCATGCATGCCTACGGGGTCCTTGATATTACGCTGGCCATCAAGGCTGTAATTCTTGGCAAAGAATTGTACGATTTCACGGTTAGCCGGCATTTTGATAACGGTCGCTGCTTCTTCGACGCGCATGCGGTCTTCCGATGTGATTTCACGGTTAGCCGAGCTAATGGCGATGACGCCTTTAGAGTCCATCCCCTCCACATGTACGCCATTGATATTCACCGTTGCGCGGTGGATCTGCACGCCCGAGATACGCTCGGCTTCAGTGACGGCTTGAGCAATTGCTTCGGTAGCATCATCGACGTGTACTACGGCGCCTTTACGAGTACCCATATTGGGCGCTGAACCGTGGCCAATTATAGACGGCCGAGCACCATCCGCCTCGTCGACCATACCGACAATACAACGAACAGCGCTCGTGCCTACATCGAGGCCAATAAAATGAGTCTGATTAGACTGCTGCATATTATGCTTAAGTATAGCGCTTTAGCTTCCCTTTGGGCAAGCAGACATCGACTATTTAGTATAATCCCTGTTTATACTTCGGTGAGAATCTCGGCGCCATCTTCGGTGATGAGTACCGTATGCTCAAAATGAGCCGCCATCGATTTGTCGGCTGTAAGAATGGTCCATTGGTCGGGAGCGACATATACTTTATCAGTACCAAGTGTAGCCATTGGCTCAATCGCGATGGTCATTCCTTTGGAGAGCCACGGACCCGTGTGTGGACGGCCGTAATTCGGCACATTTGGGTCTTCATGCAGTTGATGTCCGACGCCGTGCCCGACAAGGTCGCGGACAATGCCGAATTTACCCTTATCGAGTACCGTCTGTACGGCCGCGCCGATATCTCCGGTGCGCACATGATCGCGTACAGCCGCAATCCCCTCGTACATGGAAGTCTCAGTTGCCCGTACCAGTTCTAGATGCCGCTGTTCTTTCGGCTTGCCTACAATGACACTGATGGCCCCGTCGGTGATCATGCCATTATAGACAACACCAAAATCAAGGCCGAGGATATCACCTGCTTGCAAAATTTTTCCAGCAGATGGAATACCGTGCACCACTTCTTCATTTACGGAGATACAAATCACATCCGGAAAACCTTGATAACCAAGAAATGCCGGCTTGCCGCCGAGCCTCTCAAGCTCACGGGCGGCTATAATTGCCAGATCCTTGGTGGACATGCCCGCCTGTACTTGATTCTTGAGGTGCTGCAGCACCGCCGCGAGCATCTTGCCGCTCACGCGCATTGCTTCAATTTCGGCCGCGGTTTTTACTTGCGTCATCATGCCGTTACAGGCTCAGGATTATCTATAAGTTCGAGAATGTCATCGTGGATCTCGCGTGGATCGCGGTCAGCATTGATCTCGTGGATAGGAATTAGTTTTTCCTTGAAGTGGTTCAGGATTGGCCGCGTGACCGCCTCGTACTCAGCAAAACGTTCATTAATAGCCGTTTCAGTGTCATCGACGCGTCCACGCTTCGTCAGACGCTCTAGGATAATCTCTTTAGTAGCCACGAGGTTGACGACAGCCGATAATCCAAAACGTCCCGCATCGACTTGCTCTAACAGCCAATCGGCCTGCCGTACAGTACGTGGGAAACCATCCAAGACGAATTCCTGCTTGGTATCTATGAGTTCAAATACTTTATCGATCAGCTCGATTACCTCTTCGTCGCTCAGCAGTTTGCCCTGCATCATTTCCTGACGACGCTTACCGGTAACCAACACGCGCAAAATCTCTCCTGTAGATATCCATGCGTAGCCGTGTTCATCAGCCAGGATACGGCCCTGCATACTTTTGCCAGCGCCTGCGACTCCCATCAGTAATATCATCTACATTCGCTCCTTTACCAGCCGTGCCACAGTCGCGCCGTCCGCCGCACCGCCAGACCTGGCCTTTACGGCAGCAATAGTCGCGCCCATAGTTTCTTTGCTAATAGCACCGTTTTCAGCAACAATTGCATCTATTAATTTACTAATGTCGTCTTCGCTTAGCTGCGCGGGCAGGTACTCTTCAATAATCTTTTTCTCGGAAAGTTCAGCATCAGCCTTTTCCTGGCTACCACCCTGGATATACAGATCGGCACTTTCCTGGCGTTTTTTTGCTTCCTTACTCAGTATACGAAGCACCTCGTCATCAGGTAGTCCCTCGGCGCGAACACCTTTAGCGACTTCTTCATATAAAACAGCACTCTTAACCCCACGGAGCACACTAGCCCGTTCTTTGTCGCCGCCGAGTAAAGCAGCCTTTATATCTTGGTCGATTTTTTCTTTGAAACTCATTGAATAGCTCCCTTTACTTATAAAGTGTAGCAAAAGTTAGTACTTAATTCATCCACCCAACCTCGAGAAGAGGTTAAATCATTAAAATAACCTGGATTTAGTCCAGGTTATTTTAAAACAGTTGTCGCGCTATGCTTAGCGTTGGCCGAGCTTAATCTTCTTGAGCTTGATGCTCTTGCGCTCAGTGCGAACTATAGCCTTCAAGCGGCGGTCGCGCTTGCTCATCGGCTTTTCAAAATATTGGCCGGACTTCACGATAGCGATCGCGCCGGACTGTTGGACTTTACGGTTGAAACGGCGAAGAAGGTTCTCTGCCGATTCCTTACCATCTTTACGTGTAACTTGTATCATATCTGTAGTATTCTACCGTAACACCGTCGCTTTTGCAACACCCCGGCCATAGATAGTTGATGTGACGGGGTTTTAAAACTAAACGGTTTTCTTTTGGGTGGTGCGTTGTGATTTAAGCACGATACTTTGGAGCTCTTTAAAGATCGGGAAGCTCTTGTTGGTGTAATAAATTTTGGTATTTCCCTGCTTTTCGGAAATGAGGAATCCGACCTTCTCGAGCCGCTTGAGTTCGCGCTGAATATTGCCAGCATCTTCTTTGATCAGCTTGGCAAGCCCGCGCACATGGGTTTTGAAGTCGGGATATTTGGCGTAAATTACGATGATTTTACGCCGAACTCTGGATGTGATAAATACGTCTAACATAAGCCTCTATTGTTTGAATGACAACGTAAAGTATAGACGACTTTCGCGTCCCAATCAACACCATTTATAAGTGCAAGCGTTTACCCGCCCACAAAATGAGGACAAGCAATGCGTTGATAGCTGCGAGCCCCAGCAATCCTATGAATGTCCATTCGAATATGTTTCTAGGACCAGCATCAAATTCTGCCCGGGAAAGCAGAGCGACAGTTATGCCTGCTGCGAAAAAGACAAAGATGAGAAGTTCCATCGAAAAGAACATCAAAGTTAACGGCATAGACATTCTTTCATAATTCTTGATTGGCATATAGCCATGAAACCCCAACATGACAGCAGGAAGTAAGAAAGCAAAAGTAAAGAAAACTGGAAAGAAACCTGCGAACTTTTTGAACCGTTGCATTGGAGTCATCGGAATTATTTTCATCTTATGTCTATACTATAGCTGTGACTTACTATTACAAAGTTCTTGTCGGGAGCGCCCAGTATCATGGGAGTGAAGCTCTAACGTACGCCAGCGACGAAGACCTACCCATTGGGGCCATCGTGCGGATACCACTGCAAAGAATATCAGCGCTCGGTGTTGTAACCGGGATAGTCGGAAAACCTTCTTTTAAAACGAAAAACATCTTAGAAACATTTGGGCTCCCACCGCTGCCAGCCAATCTTGTCGGGGTCATCACGTGGCTGCGCGCCTACTACCCGGCACCGCTCGGCCAAACCACTTTATCGATCTTGCCCAGCCAACTTACACCCAAACTTATCGATGAAATACCCGGGCTGCAAGAACCCATAGCTATAGCAGACAA
>JAQGGU010000084.1 GCA_028289265.1 Candidatus Saccharimonadota bacterium
GGAAGCAGTATCTGCTGATGGCAACTCTGCAACAAGATTGTGATCTCCATCTATCGCAAGTACGTGAATAGCACGGGCGTATGACTGATGCGCACTAAGGGCAGCACCGCCGACACCCATATTAGGATTACGGCGGTTAAGCGCAGACTCAGCAACCAACATCCCAAGATCTTGTACGGACCTATCAGGAAAGTCAGCCCTTAAAGATGAAAACAAAAGCCGGTTAATATCCCGGTGTTGCGCCGGAGTTAGATTTTTTGAATTGATAACTTCATATCTCAAGTCAACCATCATAGCCATAATAAGCCCCCAAGTAATGAGGCTAATAATATACCAATGGGAAAGTGTGACCGTAAAATTTCTTACGAATGACTACTTGAGCTGTTCTTTTGGCGGGTTGGTGACGATCTTATCTACGATACAGTAGTCGAGCGCTTCTTTGGCGGTTAGCCACTTGTCCCGTTCCATGTCTTCATGGATCTTTTCTGGCTTCTGGCCGGTGTTTTTCGCCATAATTCCTTCAAGCAAGTGCTTGATGCGAAGCGATTCACGCAGGTCAATCTCCTGGTCAGTTACTTTACCCCGAGTTCCGCTGGATGGCTGGTGAATCATGACAGTCGCATTCGGGAGCAACGACCGCTTGCCTTTGGCGCCGCTACTGAGCAAGAAAGCAGCAGCTGAGGCTTGCACGCCGATACCTACAGTCTGTACATCACAAGTTATAAACTGCATTGTGTCATAAATGGCCAAAGCGTCGTACACACTGCCACCGGGGCTATTGATATAGAAGAATATATCCTTCTTCGGATCGTCGGCCTGCAGGAAGAGCAACTGAGCAACGATGACATTAGCAGAAGCTTCATTAACGTCGGAGCCGAGGAAAATGATGCGTTCTTTGAGCAACCTCGAATAAATATCATAAGCGCGCTCGTAGCGGCCTTCATTTTCTACAACTGTAGGGATAAGTACTGACATATTGGTTACCTCCTGTTTATTCGTATATATTCATAATTAAAGGCTGGCTGTCTCATAAACGTTGTGCAAAAATTATGAAGTATGTAGAGCATCACTATTCAAGTATAAAAAATTAGCACTCAGTGGTCAAGAGTGCTAATTTTTATTCACGTTGCCTAATTGATTTCATACGTTTCAAAACGATACGGGAAGGCGCCTCGATATCAAACCACGCCTAGTTGCTAAGCTTTTGCCTGATGTACTGAAGGTCGGGGTCTACAGCGAGCACTTGGTCCTCCCGTGTAGCCCCTTCTATGGGCAGGCCGCCAAGAGCCACCAATAAGGCCTGGCGAACTTCTCTATCTTCTTCCCCACTCTCTGCTGCACGCTGCTCCACAGAAGCAATCTGGAAGTTTTCAGGGGCTAACAGTCTTTCGATTCGGTCGCGTATGTGTCCCATATTAATCCTTCTTGGCAGACTTCTTAGCAGCCGGTTTTGTGGTGGCATGCTTGACGAGGACATCAATAGTCTTCTCGCTCATGATTCGGCTAGCGATTTCACGCTGGTTGTCCGGCTTATCAAGTTCGGCCTGCATGGCAGGATCCTGGTACTGTCCCTTCAAAAGTTGGATACGCATCTGGAGCTCTTCGGGAGTAACTTCAATGTTTTCCTTTTCAGCAATCTCAGCAAGGACCAGCCCAGCCTTGACGCGCATCTCTGCACCGGGGCGGTTCTTCTCTCGGTGTTCTTCTTCGGTAACACCCTCTTCGTCGAGGTGCTCTTGCCAGGTTTGGCCGCGGTAAGCAATGTTCTGGCGCTCCTCGCGCTCCAGGCGGGTCAGCTCTTCTTCAGTCAATGCCGCAGGTACAGGGACGTCAGACTTTTCAGTGATTTGGCTCAGCAAGTCGCTTTCATAATCACGATCGTTTTGCTGTTCACGCTCTGCAGTTACCTGCTTCTTTATGTCGGACTTCAGCTCGTCGGCAGACTTAAATGGTCCCACCTTAGCCGCGAATTCGTCGTCAACAGCAGGCTTTGTTACCTCATTTACCTTCGTGATAGTGACCTTAAAGGTAACTTCCTTACTTTGAAGCGCCTTCACGCCATAATTTTCAGGGAATGTCAGGGTAAATTCCTTGTCTTCGCCTGGCTTAACACCTATAAGGTTGGGCTCGAAACCGGGAATAAAGGTATTGCTACCGAGTGCTAACGGGTAATCTTTGCCATCAGCGCCCTGCACTGGCTCGTTTGTCTTGGCGTCGCGGCCTTCGAAATCAATCCACACCTCGTCGCCGTCCTGAGCGGCACGGTCAACTTCCTTCTTTTCGCTCATGCGAATTCGAAGGTTGTCGATGACAGCGTCAACATCCTTGGCGGTTACTTCGACTGGTTTCTTCGCCAGCTTAATCTTGGTGTAGTCCGGCAGCTTTACTTCGCCTATTACTTCGACTTCAGCGTCGAACTCGAGTTCGGTAAAAGGCACAAACTTTTTGATGGTGACATTCGGCTGTGCGACAGGACGAATCTTTTGATCGATTAGTGCCTCGCTGTACATACGGTTTAGTGCAGTATCGATGAACTCAGATTGGTAAGTGTTTGGGTCGAGGTTCTTTTCGATCAAGTTGAGGGGAGCTTTACCTTGGCGGAAGCCTTGCAACTTGACGTTTTTAGCCAACTTGCGAAGCACCTGAGATCGGGTGTCTTCCAGTAGTAGCTGGTCGGCTTCAATGGTGAGCTTAACTTTAGTAGGAGTGACTGTGGTTTTGTGTACTTGCATAACGTGAAATTATACCAGTAAACCGGGGCTTTGACTATTCAGTTTTATGGTGTCATTATAAACTTAAGCATTATGCCTAGATGTCGAGGTCGTCATCGTCCTCTTCATGTCGATAATCTTTGATAATAGTCACAAGTCGGCTTATGCCGTGTTTCTCTTCGACTCCAGTGTGTAAATTCTTCAAAGTAAACTGCTCTTCGACCAGTTCTCGCTCTCCAATGAACAATGCGTAGTGGATACCCTTCTTCTCGGCTGTTTGGATCTGGGCACCGATCTTACGGCCAGTAGTATCTACCGCGACGTTCAAGCCTGCTTCGCGGAGCTTTGCAATAGTCTGCTGAGCAGCAGCAAATACTTCACCTACAAGGATGACATAGACATTGGTCTCTGTGCGCAGAGCTGGCAGTAATTCGTGGATCTCAAGGAAATTCTGCAACGTAACATCACCCACACCAAAACCGATTGTAGGGACTGGCTCAACTCCGAATAGTCCGACCAGGCCGTCGTAACGGCCGCCGCCGAACATGGAACGATTATTTTCCGGGTGGGTATCGAAGACTTCAAAGATGACGTCGGTGTAGTAATCGAAGCCGCGCATCAATGTGGCGTCAAAAACGGCATTAGTAATGCCTGAAGCATGCAAGATGCCCAGCAATGCAAGGATCTGTTTGAGCGATTCGTGGCTTTGCAGATCTACCGGCAATGCCGTCAGTCGATCGGCCGTCAATACGGCGAGCAATTTCTCGACCGCACCTTCTTCGCGCTGCGACGGAGTACACAACGCATCAAGCTGTGCTATAAACTCAGCCCGGTCCATCTTATGCATGCGATCGATAAGTTTGCTTACAGAGTATGTCTGCACAGAATCAAAACCCATGTATTCACTCAGGACATAGTCGCTGAAGCGCCGGCTATTGAGCTTTATAGTATACATATTTCGCTTGGCGTGGAATGCCTGCAATATATTGTCGACCACCATGATGATCTCGTGCTCGGCCTGGAAGCCAGAGAGACCAAAAAGGTCCACATTAAGCTGCCAGTGCTCGCGAAGTCGCCCTCGCTGCGGCCGTTCATAACGCCATAAGTTCGGAATACTGTACCAACGAAGCGGATACGCTAACTCTTGGCGTCTCCCAGCCACCATACGGCTGACTGTCGGCGTCATTTCGGGACGAATTGCTACCTTGCGGCCGCCACGGTCTTCAAATGTATACGTCTGCTCGTTGACGATTTCTTCGCCAGTTTTAGCAAGATAAAGATCGATCGGCTCTAGGATAGGAGCGTCGTACTCTTCATAACCAAATTTTTCGACAGTTTTCCGGAGTACATCGAACATATACTTCTGTATGCGCTTATCTTCGGGATAAAAATCACGGGCGCCTTTATAGGGTTGCGTTGAGAGTGCCATAGATGGTAAGCATTATACAATAGATAGGGAAATATTTATTTAAGTCCTCATCAAAATTGAAAATATCTCTCCTGCTTGATTTTAGCGGGCTCGACTTTATTAAGCTTATCCACAAGCTCCACGGTCATAACAGTTATTATGTGAAAAAATCTGTCCTTGACTTCCTTCTGTGTCTCAAATTGAAAATCTTTATCAAGACTGCTCCATGCCCGATTCACGAAGCTTTTAGTCTTATCCATCTTAAATATTTCAATATTGTTTTTATCATGTGCACATATATTTCTTATTTCCGCTAGAGCTTTAAGCATTGAATAGAACGAAATGGAAAACATACCCAACCGCAAACATAATTTCGCGCGCAATACAAAAGTGCCCATAGGACCACCCTCGGACAATAAGCGGTCTTCTGCCTCAAGAGTTAAATGTCGTTGAAGTAGCGACAGAACCATGTCATCCAAATATGCTACACGAGTTATTACTTCAACTCTATCCTTACTGAAATCTGCTGGAGTTTTATATTTTCC
>JAQGGU010000030.1 GCA_028289265.1 Candidatus Saccharimonadota bacterium
ATTAATCTTCAAGAACGCGATGTCGAGGTTATCGCCGTCCGTAGTCCTTCCAAGCACCGATACATCATCAAGCTGCGTGCCGTCAGACAGTGTTATATTCACATCTGTAGCGCCGGCTGGTACCACGTGACGGTTAGTGACAATGACACCTTCAGAAGAGATAATAATGCCAGTTCCTGCGGCAGATTGTTCGCGGCTCGGTACCGTAAAACCAAAGAAGTCGCTGGAGGCATCAGTCTGGCTGGTTACATTGACAGAGACTACACTCGGCCCCACCGACTTAGCGATAGTAGCGATCAACTGGCTCTCATTGTTAGCGAGTTCGCGTTGGCGGGAGATATCCGCACTGCTCAACGTACCACTATTGCGGTAGCCGGCAGCGCCCATGTAGCCTCCGAGAAAACCTGTTGCTATGCTAGCCAACAACGCCACCACTACCAAAAGACTGGCACCGCGTCGGGCACCTTTACGGGCAGCCGCCGGAGCAGACTGACTCCTGAGCGATGACACACTCGTCGTTGCGCCCGGTGCTGTTCCCTTAGCTCCGTCATGGGACTCATCTCTTGCCGCGTCAAACTTTGGTGTCATAAACATGTCGCCTCCTCTATTATCATCGCGCTTACCCCTCCACCGGGTAACCGACTTATTCTCTAAAGCTTATTATAACCATATTCATGAAAATAAGCTGTAACTCTCTGTCAAAATACAGCTTACGCTAAGCTAGACGATGAGGTTCGATGCTTCATAGAAAAGCGAGATAATCAGGATGAGTACTATCGATCCGCTGATAAAAAGTAGCTCGCGCTTGATAAGGACAGATAAGCGATCAAAATGCTCGAGATAATACACTGCCGCAAAGCCATAACCAATAGCACTCAGTATGAGCGTCGGCATGGCGACCAGCCCGTCTGGCTTAGGGTAAACTATGAGCATGTGGCCCAGCACCCATATGAGTGCAGCACCGAAGTATGCCCAAATATACGCCAGCATCTTCGCATAGGGCTCGTTGAAGCTATCGAAAAAGTGTCGTGCAGATAAGTAACATATAAGCCCAGTAAGCAGTACGAGCTCGTACAGCGAGCTATCAGGCCGTACTAAGTATAAAGCCATCAATGCGCACAACTGGCCAATGCCCGATTGCAACGAGACAAAGAAAATAGTGGAACGGGGCTTTATAAATAACAACCACACGCCATACATTGCCGCCCAGAATACTTGTCCCTGTACACTGTCGCTATTACTCATGAATACTACCAGTGAAATACCGACCATAATATCGACGGAATTGGCGCGCAGGTTTGCCGGCCAAAACCTCGGCCGCACCGCGAAAATACGCCATTTGCTGAGCATAATGACCAAGATAGGCAGCCATAAACCGATATCAAGACGAACCAATGTGTATATCGCAATCGGCAGCGCAATTCGATAGGCTATATGCAACAGATAAGAAAAGCCACTGGCGGGCTTAAGCTTATCTCTAAATTTATGTCGAAGAGGTGGCATCGCTGCCCAGTATTATAACAATATTTGCTTGTCCTGCCACTATCCCGGCTGGAACTTGCTTATCAATAGTCTGCACATTCAGGCGCTTCTTGAGGTAGTTAAGGGTGTATTTCTTAGAATTATTCGAAAGATCAATGATTTTCGTCTGTGCAAAATCTTCGGTTGGAGCATTGTCGACTATACCAACATTGTAGCCATACGACTTCAGCTCTTCAGCCTTTTCAGTCGCCAACCCGGGGACGCCGCTACCATTCAGGATAGTAACATTGGCATTTTCACGGGAGATGTAACCATCTTTTAGCTTACTGCGAATATACGTCTGAATTTTTGAGTAATCTTCAAGACCAGCCTTAGGCATCACGACCGACAGGCCGTTGATATTACCGGTAGTCACAAAACTGTTACTCGGGTCTGCCAGACCGACTGACTGGATCTGGCTACTCGGAACCTTCTTCATAATAGTCGCCATGCGCGTCATATCAGAAACACTAATGTCACTCTGCACATTGTCGCCAAAGGCGCTGAGCAGCTGTGATAGCTTGAGTGGGTTAGTCAGCGTTCCGAGATTGGTGGTCTTGTCTTTTAAGGCGACAATAACTGCGCGTTGGCGCTCACCGCGGGCAAAGTCTGAGCTTGTGTGCCGTGAGCGAACATAGTTAAGGGCCTGCTTGCCATTGAAGTTGTTGACACCTTTTTTAGCCAGCACAGAGTTCCAGCCATTTTCCCATGCCATCGATGGGTCACGAAGCTCTTCAGGAGCGTTGACGGTCACTCCACCCACCGTATCGACTGCTTGGCCGAACGCCTTGAAATCGACCAGCATACTGTAATGGATAGGTATGCCAGCTACTCGCTCTATAACACCGCCAACCGCCTGAAAACCGGCTAGTACTGCTTTGTGGTTGGCATTGCTATTATCTTGCTTACCGAGATACTTGTACTTACCACTTTCGTAGGCTGCGTTGATCTTGTTGTAGTTGCCAACGTAGTTGTTGGGCATCTTGGTCCATAAGTCGCGAGGAATGCTAAGGAGTACGGCTTGGTTGTTCACGGGATCTATACTGGCCACCATGATGGTATCAGTCAGATCGCCGCCATCATGATTTTGACCACCTACGCCAAGGAGAAGCACGTTCACACGGCCATCACCCTCACCCTTGAGGAGCGTAGGGTCGACCTCACTACTAAGTGCGGCTGCGCTACTACCACCTTGGAAAACTTTTTGTAACTTAAAATAGCCTTTACCGAACAGCAATCCCCCTACGATGAGGAGCATAACCATACCGGCGGCTGTCGTACGAAACGTCCATTTGCGAATTGTCGCGAATTTACCCTGCTTTGCCTTGGTCTTCTTGGCGCGCTTATCCCCTTCCGGAAGCTCCATATTGAGACGGGCAGAAAGTGTCGTACCCATTTGAGAACGGCGGGGCTGTTGACTTACTTGCAGGTTGCGGCGTGTCTGAGTATAAAAGCCATCACCCCGCTTAAAGTTATCCACCCGGCGCTGCGACGATGGTCCTAGGTGCGAGCCGGTGGAAACAGATGGTCGCTGCGGCGTACGCGGCTGCAAACCATCAGTTACCCCTTGTTGGGGTTTTCGGAAGAATCCATCCATAGTTTTTTGTGTATGCCCCGAAGGGTGTCGTTTGAAATTATCCATAAGCAATCAAGTGCTAGTATATCGTTTATGCTATGAGGCGTAAACCATTCGCTTACGTTTTTACATCATAACCTGGGGGTAACTCACCCCTTGGTTAAATGCCTGAACTTGTTTGAGCAACATTTTTGGACATACATGAATATCCAGAAATCTAAACCTTGATAGGTGCATTGGCCGCAGAAATGAGCTATAGTTTAACAAGAATGGATTCGAACACAAACAACCTTGCCTCGCCGCCAAGTTCCGATACCGAACCTGGCTCATTACCCTCGCGCGCTGATATTGACCCTGATACACCACATGTATCTCCGCCTTCAAAGCGTGAAACCGTACGTGAGATTATCTCGACTATCGGCGTGCTGATTGCCGCCCTGCTGGTAGCCTTCGGACTTATTGCCTGGGTATTTCAGTCATATGAAGTAGATGGTCCAAGCATGGAAGCGACCCTACACAATAAAGACCGCCTAATCGTCTGGAAAGTCCCCCGCACAATTGCCCGGGTTACGGGCAATCCTTACATCCCGAATCGCGGGGATATTGTTATCTTCGTCGAAAGCGGCTTGTCGAACTTTGGATCCAGCGACACCAAGCAACTCATCAAGCGTGTCGTTGGGCTGCCCGGTGAGCGTGTAGTCGTACGCAGCGGAGTCATTACCGTATATAACGACCAGCATCCGGAAGGCTTTAACCCCGACAAGACAATGCCTCATGCTAAAAATATTATAGAAGAAACGTCCGACCTACGTGATTCCGATGCCACACTTGGCGATGACCAGCTTTTTGTCTGCGGAGATAACCGTGGTAACTCATATGATTCCCGCACTTTCGGACCAATAGAAGCCAATCAGGTTGTCGGCAAACTATCACTTCGCCTGCTGCCAATCGGCCAGATAGAAAAATTCTAGCCCGCTTTTAATAGATTTTTTATAGATTTTTATTTAAGGGAGTTCAGGATGGCGATAAGCCGTTCGAGGTCTTCATCAGAAGTAAACTTAAGCTCGAGCTTGCCACCCTTAGCGGTACGGCGAATATGCACACTGGTTTGCAGCCGCTTACCGAGTGCCTTGGTTTCCTTAGTTTCGGTATCTACCCGCGTCTTCACGACCTTTTTATCTTCGATGCCCGCCTTGTGACTCGTGACATAGCGCTCGGCTTGGCGCACGTTCCACCCCTGCCCTACTATGTGCTGTAAAAGCTCCTCTTGTTTTTCAGGTGCGTTTTTTAGAGCCAATATGGCACGAGCATGGCCTTCGGTAATAGTATGGGCCTGCAAGGCATCACGCGCTGCCGCTGGTAGTTGCAATAAACGCACGATATTATTGATGGTTGAAGATGCTTTACCGAGGCGCTTAGCTATAGCGTCGTAATTCATGTTGAACTGCTGATGTAAACGCTCTATTGATACTGCTTGTTCAAGAGGGCTAAGGTCGACACGCTGGACGTTTTCAATAAGGGCGATCTCGAGCTGTTCGAGTTCTTTGGTGCTACGGACGATGACCGGCACTTTTTCGAGGCCAGCCAGTTTGGAAGCACGCCACCGACGCTCACCTGCGATGATACTATACACACCGCCAGCCAAGGGAGTTACGACCAAAGGCTGCAAAATCCCGAATTGCTTAATAGAACTAGCTAGTTGCTCGAGTGCCTCATCATCAAAATGCGTTCGTGGCTGGTTGGCATTGGGTTGAACCTTCGCGATATCTACTTTTTGTATGCTGTCGTCGTCTGTGAGTAATAAACTGCTGTCGAATTTTTGTGGCAAGAGTGCGTCGAATCCCCTGCCTAAACCTTTTTGTAGTCCTGCCATAGCTAGCGGCCTCCTGTCCGTTTTTGTACTTCTTTTGCTACATTCTTGTAAGCTCGTGCGCCCTTTGACCATTTATCGTGTTCAAAAATAGTCTTTCCGTAACTCGGTGATTCAGCGAGACGGATATTGCGCGGCACTACACTTGTAAATAATTTATCACCGAAGTGCGTTTCTATCTCTTTTTTCACCTGTTCACTAAGACTTGTCCGTTTGTCATACATAGTGAGCACCACTCCAAGCAGGTCAAGCCGTGGATTAGTTGCCTCTCGGACACGTTGCACAGTACCCAGCAATTGTCCTAGGCCTTCCAATGCGTAATATTCGGTCTGCACCGGTATCAGTACATCGGTGGCAGCGGTTAAGGCATTGATAGTCAGAAGGCCAAGTGCTGGCGGACAGTCAATAATGATATAGTCATACACCGCGTTTTTGAGCGCCTGCTGCAAGCGGAATTCGCGGTGCTGCATGTCGACAAGATCAATCTCGGCGGCAGCAAGGTTTGGATTTGCCCCTAGCACGAATAACCCGTCTATGCGTGTTAGTACCACTCCCTGATCAAGACTGGCGTCACCGCGAAGCACTTCATATGTCGTGACGGACTGCTCCTTAACAAGACCCAGCCCGCTGGTAGCGTTTCCCTGCGGGTCGAGGTCGACCAGAAGTACCGAATGTTTTTCTGCGGCCAACGACGCAGCGATACTTACTGCTGTCGTCGTCTTACCGACTCCGCCTTTTTGATTTGCCACTGCGATGATACACGCCATACTATATTTGTCTTTTCCCTTAAGCGTTTATGCCTACCCTTACAATAAGCGTAACATTTTTGCGAACACGCGTAAATAAGCCTTTCGCTTATCAATGGCTACAGCACAACCATACGGACATACTCATATCACCCCTAGTATGCGAATCATCCGGCGGCGATATTATTCACGCCCGTGGAATCATGACTCATAAGTACCGAGTCAGCTGCAGATGATTAGGTTGCGTTGAAGCATGTATCGAGTGGACTAAGGCCCTCATTCTCCTGGAGAGTCTTACCTAATTTTAGGCGAATATCCGGGTCGGGATGACCACGGAGATAGTTAATGGATATATCGCTCAGGTACGCTTTGGTGCCGTCTACATCTGCATACACACCTGTGGCGATATCATCCAACACTATCGATAAGAGTACATAGCGTGCCGCGGGGACACTGGTGGTACACGTCGTGAGGGTAGAGATATTAAGCGGGTTATCCTGCGTGCCAAACACACCGTTTATCCCCGCCGCGCGGTACGTGATTGCCGCAGCTCCTCCAGGAACCGAGCCATTATACGCAACACCGGATACACTCATCGGCGAGCCCAGGTCTATGACTTTCGAGTACCTGGCAATCCGGGCAATACTTTTAAGAGGAGCATACTCAACGGCCGCAGTCAGAGGCCCGGCGCTTGTCTTGCCTCCGGCAGAGTAAATAAATCCGTTATACGCAATGGCCGTATGGTCTTGGCGCGCCCCCGCAATCGGAGCCGCAGTATCCCACCAACCTAATGTACCGTTGGCATGGATTGGCACGAACTGGACGTCGCTCGTTACCACATTGCCGTCGATTTCCCCGCCCATGACATACAGGTAGCCATTATGGACTGTGGCGGCAAATTCCTGGCGCCCCACTATCATACTCGTCGTAACAGCCCATGTACCTACAGTCCCATCGGCATTGATTTTGGCGTATTGGACATCGGCTTTCAGAGTGGCAGTATTTGCATCGCCGCCGATGACGTAGAGATAGCCGTTATAGGTAACGGCCGGAAAGTCCTGTCGGGCGGTCGTGAAGCTCGTAGTTGCTTGCCAGGTGCCCAGCGTACCGTCGGCATTGATGGGGGCGTATTGGACGGCATTACTCATCCCGCCGCTGACTTTGCCACCCAGAATATACATGTAGCCGTTGTGGGCCATCGCTGGCGCATCTTGGCGCGCGGTCGTGAAGCTAGCGGTAGTTTGCCACGTTCCCAGCGTACCGTCAGGGTTAATTTGCGCGTATTGGACGTCGTTATAGAAAACGTTAGCCGTAGTGTACGAACCACCTCCCAAAATGTACATATAGCCGTTGTAGGCGACGACCGAGTGACCACTGCGGGGGGTCGTGAA
>JAQGGU010000050.1 GCA_028289265.1 Candidatus Saccharimonadota bacterium
CAGGGCGTCGAAAACGTGACCTCAGGATATAGTGGTGGACGCCTGGATAACCCGACGGTTAACCAAGTCTACGCCGGCGGCACCGGTCATGCCGAGGTAGTGCAAGTCACCTTCGACCCTGAAGTCATCTCGTATCGTGACATCCTTGAGGTATTTTACGTAATGCACAACCCCACTACCTTGAACCGCCAAGACAATGACGAGGGCGAGATATACCGATCAGTTATCTTCTACCACGACGACACGCAAAAGGAAATTGCCGAAGATATGACCAACAATTTTGCCACTACTCTCTGGAATGACCCTATCGTTACAGAACTAAAACCCCTCGATAAGTTTTGGCCCGCCAGCGAAGAAATGCAGGATTACTACAATAAGCATCCCTACGTTGGTTATTGTCAGATGATTATCGATCCAAAGATACAGAAGTTGCGTCAAAAATTTGCCGCCCGCCTGAAGCCCGAGACGGTCTAGACTACACCGCCATATAGCTGTTTATTCAGTAACCTCCACGTCGCGCCAAAAGGCTACGTAGCCGCTAAAATCTTTTTTGACCTTCTCTATGGCAGACGGATATGGCTCAGGGTACGCCCAGGCGCTATCTTTGCTCCGATTTTCCCCTTCGCCAACATCGAAGTACTGACAGACACCCTTCCAGGGACATGTATAGGGTGTGTCGCTTTTACGTAAAAAGTCTTGATTGACGCTAGATGGAGGAAAATACCAGTTCTGTTCAATATAGATGAGGTTTTCCCTGTCAGTTTGGGCTATTACTTGGCCGTTCCAGATTGCTTTCATATGCCTCCTTGTTTTAGTGCTCTCTTAGTATGGCATACAAATAGTCCGATATGCCGTCGATACATAGCTCTTATGTATCCTTGACATACTATTGACAAATTATCATACTTGTGATACTATGTAGTTTGATCTTAAGTTTCGGGACGTGGAGACGTACCCGAGGAGGAGTAATTATCATTATGAGTAAACTATCTCGTTTTGCTACCGCTAGTGTTCTAAGTGTTGTTGTTGCCGGTTCGATGACGAGCACGGCTTTTGCGTGGCACCCTAAGGGCACCATCACCAAATCAGTACAGAATATGACTTCAACCGGCGCCCTGAGCGCTGCCGACACCCCCGCTACAGCCGTTAGCGTTAAGCAGGGAGACATTTTGAACTACGTTATCGAAGTAAAGAACGTAGCCGCTCCTGCCGACAAGCAGTACAACGACATGGCTTTCACTGTCGTTACCGACACACTGCCTGCTGGCGTTGAGCTCGTAAGTAACCCGAGTACCCGTACGCTTAAACACGACATGGGTCTCATCCTTCCTGGCCAGTCAAAGAAGGTTGAATACCAGGTTAAAGTTACTTCTACCACTAACAATGGCGTGGTCACCAACAAAGCATGTTTTACCGCTGATAGCGTCGTGAAAGACAATCCGCAGAAGGGTTGTGATGACGCGGTCGTTAAAGTAACCGTTCCTGTAACTCCTCAGGCTCCTGAGCAGACTAAACCAGTCCAGCCTGCACCTGCACCGCAGACCCCTGCTACCCCAGCTCCTGCACAGCCACAAACTTTGCCTGCTGCTGGTGCCGGTGTCCTGGCTCCCCTGTTCGCAGTATTCGCAACAGTTGGCGGCTACATCGTAAGCATGAAGCGTCGTCTGACTAAATAGTCGACCGACTGCCACAAGGCACTTAAAACTCCCGGGTGCGAACATTGCTCCGGGAGTTTTATTTTTAGCATCTAACGGCTGTACGCCTTAATATGTTCAACCAGCTGACCGCGAAAAATATCCTGAAGTTTGAATCCCTCGGTTATCTGCGCGTCGCATGATTTCCATAACTCTAGCCGCTGGCTGCGGGCGACCGGATTCCGTGTATGCTTGTATCCCCACGGCATCCACGTTGGCTCGCAGTTTTTTCACGACATGTAAAGCATCCCTGCACAATTCATCCTCTTCATAAGCATCAGTCGGATCCTCAGCTCTAACCTCAAGTGTAAAATCCCCTGGTATATGCAGCACCGCTCGCGATATAGCCTGAGGATCTCTTTTCCTACCCCGATAGTGCGCGACAACTAGTAACTGAGCATGTAGTGGTAACGGCAAGTAACTTTTCTCTGGGTCAAACCCCCAGTAATCCCAAGCCGTGCCATCATTCGCCCGTAATTCATCCCCAAATTTTATTGCAGAAAGTTGGTCTGCAAACCCAAGGAGCTCCGCTTGAATAGTTTGTGATTGTGTACCGAATTCAACAGTAGTCATTGTAGTATCCCTTATGAGTCTGTAGTGTTAGCTTCCCGAGCGGATTTAAAGAGGCGGGCCATCCACAGGAGCTCGTCATAAAGCTTACCGACATTCCGGTCGTACCTCTCCTTGTGTTCGGGCTTTATCGCACCGTTTTCATCAAATATTTCCTGCACTCGCGGGAAATAGACGTCCCAGGAGAGCGAAACAAGCCCGGTTTCGCGGACGGCCGTCAGGAGTGATTCGACGGCCCGCACCCCGCCCCAGTTGCCACTACTGGCACCAGCGAAAGCTATTGGCTTGTGATTATAATTTTCCAGCTCGCTATCGAGCATACGTTTCAGCGTGCCAGGGAAACTGTGGTTGTATTCAGGAGTAATAACAAAGAAAGCATCGGCTTTGGCAGTTATCTCGGTATAACGAGGGTCTTTCCCTTCGGGGTCATTACCGTCGCCTGGGAAATAAAACTCCTTAGGATCGACAAAAATAATCTCAACATCTGGTAATTGCCTACCAAACTCAGCTATATACCACGCTGCCTTTATAGACTCGCGCTTTTCCCTCGTCGTCCCCGCCAGTACTGCGACTGTTATGCGTTCTGCCATACGGCTATTGTACAAGACTAATGCTTAATTTCGGGCAACAATAATTTGCGGGGATACCTACTGCGCAGGTTCAGACGCCAACTCCGCAACCATATCGGCCTCTTGGCAGTGCGTATATAATACATCCAATAATCTACCGGTCTGCATGATAAGATCCTGCGAATCTTTGGGGGTTGGAATGTATTTCATCCTTGTTGCAGTACGAGACATTTCCATCACTATCTCCTGTACGCCGTCGTCATACCACAACTCCCGGCTTGTAGGGCCAGCTTTTTTGAGAGCATACTCTATAAGCTGCGGTAGCTGAACGCCCATACGAACCGGCTTTAATTCGCCACTTTCCCCAGGCCGCAGTTTAACGTAAGTACTACTGTCGGCTATACAGTATGCCAGTTCATCGGTTCTTGCTTCAAAGACCATCTCGCCAGCACTATCGATATGCCAAAAATAACTAGGGTGTTCTCCATGAGCTTCAAGGGAATCATGAGCCAGAGACCCGGGTATATCTATCTCAGCTATATCAGGAGTAATCTCGGCTGATAATCGCTCGTCCGGCAACCAGATACTTCCCTCTTCTGGACTTTGAATTTTTTCCCTAAGCTCTGCGTACTTATCCGCGAGAGCAACCCGGTAGGATTGGCGGGCCTTTCGCTGTCCAAGGTAACCGACAACTGCCCCTACGGCAAATGTGCCCATGACAAGCGGAACGAAGATATTTGGATTTTGCGTAGCTATCACCTCGCCGGCCGAAAGTCCGACGGTAGAGCCGGAAGCTCGCCTAGCCGGCAAAACTCGCCACGAGTAAGGTAAAGTAAACTTCCGGTCATACACACCGACGCGGTCAGCTATATGATCCTGTGGAAGCGCGGCGTAAGGCTTGCCCTGCGAACTCTCCCCTATTCTAGGCGTTTCATAATCATGTTCCGGAAGAGCGGCAAGTTCTTCATCCGACAAATTGCCATTGAAAGCAGTCCAGAAAGCTGTTTCCTGCCCATCAGTCTCTCTAAATGCCGAAACACCTACACGTCCGATACGACGGCCGACTGTAGCAAGCTCCTCCGCCAGGCGCATGGAGGGCGCGTCTCTAGCATGTTGTTCCCTTATTCTTTTATATGGACGAACAACTTCTACGCTTTGATCATAGGAGAGCAACTCAATATTTGGCATAATTCGGCAATTATGTTTTAGTTTCCCCTATAAGTCAATGTTATTTAAAACTTGACGTCTGGGTAGATTGATTTGGTTACTTCGTCGATTTCGTGACGGAGCTGCGGGAATGGCACGCCTTCGCGGGCGGTGACACCCTCAAAGATCCAGAAGACGCGTTCTGAATAGCCAAGACCGCAAGCTGGTGGCATGCCGTATTCCAGCATCTCCACGAAATCAATGTCGAGCATCATAGCTTCGTCGTCACCGGAGTCGCGCATCTGCTGCTGCTCTACGAAGCGCTGCAGCTGCTCCTGGGGGTCGTTTAGTTCACTGAAGCCGTTGCATAGTTCACTTCCGGCAACAACTGCCTGGAAACGCTGGGTTGTATCCGGACGATCAGGGTTGGCTTTCGCGAGCGGGCTGATATAGAGTGGCGTGTTTACCAGCCAGATCGGGCCAGCGACATCCTTGCGGATATTCTTCCAGAGCTTGTCGATACCACGGGCAATATTGCCTTCCTGCTCTACCTCGAGCTTGTACTCTTGAAGCTTCTTCGTAACTTCATCACTTGTCGTATTAAGGGGATCAATACCATAGCGATTTTGAATAGTCTCCACATAATCCCAAACCTCCCATTCCTTCTCCAGGTCAATTTCAAATTCGCCTAGTTTAAATTGTAATGTACCGAATGTATTTTGTAGCACATAGCGATACATATCTGTCATAAATTTCATACCGCCCTGCCAGTCCTGGTACGCCCAGTACCATTCCATGGCGATGTGCTCCGGCAAATGTTCGTCAGAATAGTTTTCGTTACGGAAACGCGGACCGATATCATAGACCTTTTCGAATCCTGCCCCTAAGAGCCGCTTCAACGGCAATTCGTGCGAGATACGAAGGTAAAAGTCCTGATCAAGGGCATCCATGTGTGTCACGAACGGATTCGCGTCGGCACCACCTGTGGTGTGCTCAAGCACTGGCACGTTAACTTCGGTAAAGTCATGTTGGTTGAGGAAATCGCGTGTCGCCTGCCAGAACTTACTGCGACGAATAAAACGCTGGCGCACATCGTCATTGACGTTCATGTCGACGTAACGGCGGCGCATGCGCTCTTCCTTATTGGTAAATCCGTCCTGCTTAGTCGGCATCGGACGCAGCGACTTAGTAAGCAAGCGCAGCCTTACAACCCCTACAGATATCTCGCCTGTTTTCGTCTTGATGACCTCCCCGCTTGCCTCGATGAAGTCGCCGCTATCGAGCAGCGGTAGATGGTCGAAACCTAACTGGCTGTTTTCGGCGTTGAGGCCTTCTACTTTATCGCTTCCCAGGAAAAGCTGCACTGAACCGCTAGCGTCCTTGATAACTACGAAAGCTATCTTTCCAAATTTGCGGATATTCTGGATGCGGCCGGTGACCGTCACGGGCTGGCCTTCCAGCTCTTCAAACTTCTCAGTGACGTCCTTCAATGTGTGCGTGCGCCGTGATTCAGCAGGATATGAATTTACGCCCAGGTTCTTTAGTTCTTGTAATTTGCGGAGCCGCTCATCGCGGAGTTCTTTCAGTGTTGCCATGATTATTTTCTACAGTTAATTGATTAGTACTATCTGGGGTCAAGTATACCAGAGTATCAGCTATTGAGCGCCCTACCTGACAACGAGCAACCAGAAAAGTATTTCGATCACCGACGAGGCCGATTCAGAGAAACTTTGCGGTGAAGCCGGGCTCTCGTCGCGCTGCCTACGCGCCTCGGCCGTCATAGTGGCGACAAGCGCCGCCAGCATTGCAATGGATACGAGAGCAAGCCCTACGATTACCAGTGACTGCACGGTGTTGCCAGATACATAAAATGCTGCTGGTATAGCTACGAGCAAAGCCAGCATACCTATAAGGAAGCCGCCACTGACGTATTTTTTAGTAGAAGTTTTCATGATACGGGAATACCTACGCTGAATCTTTCTTTTTAAGGTTACGTGCCTTTATAACACTGGCGGTAACAAACACCGAAACGGCCCATAGCATCGGAGCACAGACTATAAGCAGTCCAAGGCCAATATTGGCCCCGACGATACAGTTTGAAGTGTTTATCTGCTCCTGCGTATACCCTTTGGGGCATTGTGGCGCATTGAGCGCGGCAAACAGTAAGCCAGTAAGCACAACAGCAAGTGCCGTACCCCAAAGCAATATCCTGCGTGAATAATTAGCAATTCCCCTAGCCATACAAACAGTATAAACTGCCGCAAAATAACTTACCACGGATTAGCCGCGCTAATGTTAAGCGCGGCTAAGCTATCTGGAAGCTGTCAGTTGCTAACCAATAGAGACGACTTTGTATGTGGCTGTTTCTGCAGGAGTTTTGATTTCGACTTCGTCGTCGACCTTTTTACCCATCAAAGCCTGGCCAATAGGTGATTCGTCGGAAATCTTGCCTTCCAGCGGGTCAGCCTCTACGGTGCCGACAACTTGGAATTGTTTCTTTTTACCATTGCCTTCAAGTGTTACCTTCGAGCCCAAGCGGACTTTTTTGTCACCCTTGGTATTCTTGATAATTTCTACGTTAGCAATGATGTGTTCAAGCTCCGCGATGCGCGATTCATTCTTTTCCTGCTCCTGGCGGGCTACTTGGTATTCCGCATTTTCAGCGAGGTCGCCAAATTCGCGTGCAGTCTTAATGCGATCGGCTACTTCCGACCTCTCTGCAATTAACTTTTCGAGCTCAGCCTTAAGTTCGGCTACTCCCTCTTCAGTCAGATGAAATAATTTTTTCATAGGGTTATCCTCCTCTAGACTCGTCATCACCCTCTAGTGACAAGCGTTTTACTTACCTTTGTTTAGCCACCCCATCAGAGCCCGTATTTTAGGCCGCTAACTTTTGCATGAGCTCTGGTCTGCTAATGTGCTCTGCTGTATCCGATGTGCGCGCCTTGATCTCCAAGGTGTTATTCGCCATCGTTTTATCGCTTATTACTACCCGATAGGGAATGCCCATGAGGTCGGCATCCGCGAACTTCTCGCCAGCCCGTGCCTCGTCTCGGTCATCATATAATACCGAAACGCCACCACTAGTCAACTCTTTATATAGATCTTCCGCTGCTTGCACCACTTCAGGAGTGGTGCCCAGACGGGTCAAATATACTGTAGCAGGTGCAACGGCCTCTGGCCATACTATTCCCTTCTCATCTGCGAACTTCTCCACAATCACGCCCATAACGCGCGTCACACCAATGCCATATGACCCCAAGTGTACGAATTGTCGTTCACCCTTTTCATTTGTAAAGGTAAAGTCAGTGTCTTCGCTTTTTTGTGTACCGAAGTTGAAGATATTTCCGACTTCAGCGCTCTTAACTTTTTCAAGTTCTTCCCTTTTCAAACCCAGATCGGCCAAAGTCTTGTCGTCGAGCACCTCTTCGTTGACGGCGACAGTCTTACCCTCTTTGTTCTTCCCGAGGTAAATGATGTCCTCGCCCGCTTCACACACCGTCTGAAACTCATGGCTAAACTGCGTGAATGCACCTCCGCTCGCAAAAGTAACATAGGTGTCGTCACCGATACCCAAGCGGTCATATACACGCTTATAGGCTTCAATACAGTCATTGTAAAACTTGTCGTGCTGCTCCGCATTGATACTACACGAATACATATCCTTCATAACAAATTCGCGGCCGCGCATGATGCCCGCCTTAGCACGGAGCTCGTTGCGCAGTTTTGTCTGGAACTGATAGACATTTACCGGCAAGTCCTTATAGCTAGTGATGTACTGCTTCATCATCTCGATGATGGCCTCTTCGTGCGACCAGCCAAAACCAACGTCTGTACCGTCCTTGAGCTTTGACTTGAACCAGATGTCGACGACTTCGTCGTCCCAGCGGCCCGTCTCTTCCCAAGTAGAACGCTTTTGCAGGCTGCTCATTATCAGTTCCTGACCACTAATCGCGTTCATCTCTTCACGAACAATTTGTTTGATGTTCTCAAGCACACGAAGGCCAAGCGGCGTGAATGCATACACCCCAGCCATCACCTTATAGATATAGCCAGCCTGGATTAATAACTGGGCGTTTTTAGATGTTTCGTCGGCAGGAAGTGTTTTGCTGGTTTTAGTGAACAACTGCGATACTCTCATAATAGGTCTACCTTATATTTAATTTCTAGAATTCTTGAAAAGTTAAAAAGCACACGGCCGAGCCGGGAGTACGGGCATGAGTATACGTAGATAATGCGTTGTCATATTCGCAGTTATTGTATCAGACCGCATAGATAAGGACTACACTGACAGACGAATCTAGCCCTAATGAGTATGACCCAAAGTATAGATATAAGGCGTACGCGTACCATCTGGAAGTATTCTCGGCTCATGGATTATTAGTAATACGGCTGCACCACTCCCTTCCCGTAATTACAAATTAGGTAATCTTAAAAATGAAGATACTGAGAAAGGCGACAAGGTTTTTCAGTGCGTGCAGGAAGATACCCGGCCATAGGCTGCCCGTCTTGTAGCGCATAATACAGAGAATTATAGAGAGAATGAACGTATCGAGGGCAGCTACCCAGAGTAACGGCGCCCCACTCCCAAACTGCAAGTGGGCGGCGGCAAAGACAATACTAGTCAGAATGGCAGCACCCAGGAAACGGAAGCGCTTGAGCAAACTCGTAAAAAGAAAACCGCGCATCACCAACTCTTCGACAATAGGCGGCAGAACGACCAGACTGACAAATGTCAGGATAAGCCCCACCTGTGTTTGCGAGGTATCAAACCCCAGCTGCTGCTCTTGCTCGACATTAATTGACGGAAAAAGCTGGGTGGCTACAGTAAGCAATATGGCGTAGCCCATGACATACGGCACAACACCGAGTAACGCTACGCCAATATCCTTAAACCGCGGCCATACGACCCCAAATGTCGACATCCGTACCTTATAGCGCTTAGCGAAAAGATAGATGAGATACGCCATGAGACCATAGACTATGACGGAATTAGCGAATTGGGCGACAGTAGAACCGGTGAGCCAATTTTCTATATCGTCATTGCTCATTCTGATAAGTAGCCCATAAGCGAATAGCGCAAGGGCACCAGCAATCTGCGTACCGAAATACACGGCTATCACTATCACCCCCGCCACTAATGGCGACCAGGGTAAGATAGAAGCTTTTTTATGTTTGTTGGTAGCTGTGTCTGTTGTAGCCATAGTACTTACGATAATTGTACACCACTGCTTAGAAGAAACGTTTCACGTCCACAATAGTGATAAGGACTATAAGTACCATGAGTACAAGGAAACCGATACCATTGATTAGTTCCTCTTTCTCCTGGCTTAAGGGCTTACCAATACCATGAGAAATGAGCGTCAGCCACAAGCGGCCACCGTCTAGAGCTGGTATAGGAAGAATGTTCATAATAGCCAAGGTCAGCGAAATAATAGCAATGACCAGGAGTATGAATTCAAATCCTAGAAGGCGCCCTTCCTTGAGTACATAAAATATGCCGACCGGTCCGGAAACTTGCTCTGAAGCCTGTTTTTGGGCGTTCGAGCGAGCGGTGTCATTGCCGGTTGCGGCACCTGCCAGTAAGCCGCCAAGGCCTGCCAGCGCCCTCCCTAACCCCTGGAAGGTCAATTCTGTAAATTGCTTGGTAAGACCCAGAGCGACCACAGGAGCCGACCATGTTGAACGCTGCTTTGCGATATAAGCAGCGTCAGGTACGACGCCCAAATAACCCTTTGGATCATCAGTCTTCAGGCTAGCGTCGATGACGGCTTTAGTACGCAGTGTCGTCGTAACGCTTTTCTCCTGATCCCCGCGTACATACTTAACTACTACTTCACGGCCGGCATTTGCCCGTGTTACGGCCGGCAGGTCCTGCGATGAAGCGAGCGTCTTTTCTTTACCATCCGTTCCGATTGCTACGATAGCATCACCGGTTTTCAGTCCGGCGCGGTCCGCTGGTGAATCTTTTTCTACCTGATCAATCACAACTTTCGCCGGAATAACCTTAGTGTCACTCTTTACGGTAAACTGGTTGTCGATAATCTGCGGCATACCGATCCACGCCAGTGCGGTCAGCAGGATAAGTGCCGTGACGAGGTTTAGGAATACACCCGCAGCCATAATCTTCGTCTTTGCCCATAGGCTGGCAGCACCGAATGTGCCTTTTTCATCGGCGTCATCATGTTCACCCTTCATGCGCACAAAACCACCAAGCGGTAAGAGATTTATACTAAACAGCCAGCCGCCTTTAGTCTTACGGCCCCATAAGCGCGGAGGGAAGCCGATACCGAATTCCTCGACGTCAACACCGTTGCGGCGCGCCATAATAAAGTGGCCAAATTCGTGTATCACCACAAGTCCGACAAAGAGTAAAAGTCCGATTATCAGTAACAGCATGTTTGTTATTTCCCCAGCCTTCTATTTCTTAATGAGTATTCTACAAGCATACCCTGAAGTTCTTCTGAGGTGAAGTCCGGCCAATTGGTATTCGTAAACATCAGCTCGCTATACGCGCCTTCCCAAAGCATAAAATTGCTCAGCCGCTGCTCGCCTGATGTTCGGATAATAAGGTCGACTGGCGGGACTCCCGGAGCATATAAGTGTTGGCTGATAAGGTCTGCGGTGATCTCCTCTTCCGGCGTCCCGTTGGCAACAATCTGCTTCATAGCATCGACGATTTCCTGTTGTCCGCCGTAGTTCAGGCACAGCAAGAGAGTACCGCGATGGTTGTCCTTGGTTTTTTCTTCCGCCTCGTGGATTGCCTTCACCAGGGCTTTTCCGAGCCGGAATTTTGAGCCGAGAGTGCGCACACGAATGCCATGCTTACTGAAGTTTTCCAGCTCATGCTTAAGGACCCACAGAAGTAGCTTCATGAGGTTTTTGACTTCATCGCGGCTACGGTTCCAGTTTTCAGTCGAGAATACATAGGCGGAGACATACTCTATTCCCTGGTCGAACGCATAGTCGGTGATAGTTTTGAGATTGGCATAGCCCTTCTGATGCCCCTCCATGACAGTGAGGCCATGCTCGCGCGCCCAACGTCGATTGCCGTCGAGAATGAGTCCTAAGTGCCTTGGCACTGTAGAGGTAGAAGTGTCAGTCATATCCGCTTATTGTAGCAAGCTTTTACGGTTATGAATACGAGGGGGAGAAACTCTAGACGTCTCGTTTTATAAGGAAACCGATAAGCTTGCGCAAGAATGCCACACCCTTAGGATCCCATTCGGTATGATAGTCGAGGACTTCCGTGGCCATAGATGCCTCTTCGTACATCTTCGTCTCTACGTACTGCAAAGCTCCCGATCGCAGCATGGCCCGCCGTACCGCCAAAAGATCATGCTCGCTAACCTCATCGGCTCCCTTGACCGCTTTCACGAGCGCCTTATCTTTTTCGCCAGCATGCGAGAGAACGTATTGCATGAGTAATGTCATTTTTCCTTCACGAACGTCGCTCAGCGCCGACTTGCCCATCGCGGCTTCCTCGCCAAACACTCCCAGATAATCATCCCGCAGTTGAAAAGCCACACCGGCATGCCAACCAAAATCCCCAAGATGCGCGATAGTGTCATCTGAAGCGCCAGCCAGACACGCACCAGTCTGTAATGGATTCATAAATGTATACGGCCCTGTTTTGAGTCCGATAGTCTGATAGACATCTTCTTCAGTCGGCAGGCCGTTACTGTCGCTTACAAGATCCCTGCCCTGACCATATCCGGTTATCTTCATATTGCGATTATAAATTTGCAAAAGGCGTACTTTACGGGAGGAGTCGCACGGAATCTCCAGCACCATCTCTTCTGCCGCATAGCCCAATATAACCCCTGCGTTAGTAGCTAAATGATTGCCAATACCCGGATTACCCGTACCGATGAATGCCTTAAACATTTCCTGGGCGGTCGGGCCGCCGCGCCGGGTCACACTTTCGTCCATAACGTCATCAAGAATGACCAGTGAATTCTGACTCACTTCCAGGGCTACCGCCAGCTGCAGAGCTTGTTCGCGGTCCTGTCCGCCAAACATTTCATAGGCAACCATTGCCAGCGCGCCTCGTATACGCTTCGCGGGACGTTCCGCAAACTCCGAGACAATCTGATCTGTTATACGGCCAGCTTCGCCCTTAAGATTCTGGTCCTGACCGATCTCAGACTGAAAAAAAGCCGTTACACGCGCGCCTATTTCCTCCTGGAATGGTTTGAGCATTTCCAGACCTTCCGGGGATGCAGTTTTTGACATACCCTTATGGTACTGAGAACTTACCACAAAACAAAGCTTCTGGTTATTATTCAGGCTGTCAGGTTTAGAAATTATTCTAAAATGGCCGCTAGACGGTCATGATTTCTTGTTCTTTGGCCTTGGCAGCAGCTTCAGCCTGGGACCTGGCTAGGTTCAGGTGGTCATCGACTTGTTTTTCTAGGCGTTTGGCGTCGTCTTCACCGATTTCCTTAGCTTTCTTTGCTTTGTCTATAGCATCAAAGGCCTCACGGCGGATACCGCGGAGAGAAACCATAGCTTCTTCCTGCTTCTGTCCTACCTGCTTCACGATGTCGCGTCGGCGCTCTTCAGTCAGAGCTGGAATCGGTACGCGAACGACCCGGCCGTCATCGGACGGGTTCATGCCGAGCTGTGGGTTATTGCGGATAGTCGTAGCGATAGCCTGCAAGGTATTGGGATCGAACGGCGTGATCTGGATAAGCTGAGCTTCAGGTGCCGTCACTGTGGCAACCTGATTCAGCGGCATCTGTGTACCATAAGCCTCGACAGTCACACCGTCGAGCATACTGGCGCTGGCACGACCAGTACGAAGGCTTTTGAGGCTCGTCTGGAAGTGCTCTACGGCACCCTGAAATTTGTTTTTGGATTGGTCTACTACGTTATCTGCATTCATAACTAATTAGTATAGTTCAAGAGAGTCACTAATAAAATAACTACGCGTCGAAACCCATTCCTCTCGGCCTGGTCTGAATATAAAAATCTGAGTATTCCGCGGGGAAAGCGTAAAGAATATCGTCCTTACCCAAGACTGCTAGTACGGCCCTACCCCCAAGTACAGCAGCACCTCTGACAGGCCCTGCCAACGAATCCTGTGATACTCCCCACACGTCAGGATCGCCTTCGACCGCCTCAGCTACTAGTTCAACTGTACGTTCAGGGCCCAGTTCGGCTACACGATGTAAGGCATCGGTTGCCAGTCGACGGCGCTCCCAATCCGATGCAGTAGATCCTCTCCAGCGGCTCCTAGCGTAGACCGCTTCCTCGGCCGCCTCTGCCGCACGAATGAGCTGCGCCATCCCCACGATAGTAGCAATCGGCGAACGGACTTGCGGGTGACCTTCCGAGTCCTTTTCCAGTCGCCACATCTGTAAAGGGTCGATCGGAAGCAAGGTTTCGGCGGCTGGACTTTTTTGGTGTAACATTTGAGTCATTTGTTTTGTGAGATCTTTCTGGTTAGCTATTTTAGGCCTGTTCGTTTGTTAGCGCAAACCACTTTATGGCTTATGCAGCGCACGGCACGAACCGGTAGCTATGAGGTGAGTTTAAGGGGTAACCGTGGTACGGGTCACTGCACCGGGATAATGCGTCTCTCTAGTATCAATGACCTGCCCGTCTTTAATGTACACTTCGCGCGTGTCACACGTTGGCGCCGGTACGTTGCCGGGCGTCGGCACCGGGCCGGCTTCCGGAGTACGGCAATCGTTCAGATTTATCGTGGCCTGCGGGGTTTGGATATCCGTGAAAGGCACCTTCAGACGAATGCTCATGCTGTCTGGCATGTCGTTCCAACGGAAGTCCTGCTCGGCATGGTTCTCAGGGTCAGGACAGTAGCCGGCATCGAGATTGATGGCCGAGAGAGCGCCGATGCCGAGAGCCAAACCAATGGCGCCAAGACGTTTCCTGGTGCGGTTGCGCTTCTGAAGCTCTCTATCGACATAGCGGCGCAGGCCGTCTTTATCGCCCATCCCAAGCCGCTCACCTAGGGCATCAAGGGGTTCGGTCAGCGCTGAAGATCCGCGTTGTTCACGGCGCCATGACTCTGAGTCGAGATGTCTCTTCATTGCCTGCAATCCCCAGGTCTTGAACCGTAATTCGCCATTCTTTACCCGGCCGCCAAAAGTGCGCAGATCGTCTTCGATTGTGCGTACCGGCGTAGTTTCTACTGCCGGCTGCGCAGCAACCTCCTCGGGAGAATCTTTGCTCCAAGGCCTTCCCGGCCAAGGGTAAATCCTGGCATTAGGGTCGTCCTCTTCGCTGGCTGCGACTACTATTACCGATTCGGTACCTTCCGGGAGCACGACCATATCAGGCCGAACTTGCTCTTCTTTTTTGCGGCGACGTGGCACAAGCACTGGCACAGGCACAAAAGGCCACAGGAATGTATGGCTGGATTCCTCGGAGTGAGTCGTGTCTGTTATGGTCTTCGTGATAACGCAGCGTTCGGTAGCGACCGTTGTCGCTTCCTCGACCATACCTTCAACCTCTTTGCTGAAGGATAGTGTTACGACGCCTCCGCGGTGAAAATCTAAGTCGCCTTCCAGATGCTCCCGATCTTCTTCGGCAAAAACTTCCGGGGTTTCCTTGTATGCAGTCACCATATCCAGATTAGTTGCGAAGCCATACTGTTGCTTTAGCCGCTCCCAGCCGATCATTTCAGCTTTGGTAGAAGTAAATTCGTACGATGTAAAGCTGGCCGCTCCCTCCGGAACTTCTATGCCCGCAGCAGCAAGCCGCTGGTCGAAAGCATCCTGGATAAACCTGCCGTATGCTTCTGCCAGTTGTTCATTCTGCGGATCGGAAACACCTATACCGGCATTTTCGTCCAAACGGGTCTCGTCGGAGCTTTGGCCCTCCACGCGGTAGCCAGTTATGGTCCAACCTTCATCCAGTTTTTGCTGCGCTTCTGCTATAAGCTCATCAAACTCTGCGCTGTTTATAACATTCTGCGCTTCAGGCGTGGTCGCCAGGTCAAAAGATGGCACATCAGGCATGTATCCAGCTCTCGCCGGTTCAAGCGTCTCAGTTACAATTCCTGGCCTTGTGACACGCTCAGTGTCATACGTCGTCTCAGTTCCCTGCGACGTTGCATATGTTCTTTCGACAGTACGGTCGGTGGTCTCCCAATGGCTGGTGGCATCAATACCGGCAGGAGATTTTTGGATACCTGTAAACAGAGCAGTGGCTGCGACGGTAGCCAGACCCATCGCAGCAAATGACCTACCAGCGTGAACTTCATAGACTGCCCTTTCGGTTTCCAGAACGGGATTCCATCCGAAATGCAAACCTTCTTGACCTTGCTGGGGGTTTTGTTCTGTAGGACTAGGCACGTGTAACTCCTTAATCAGTGGCCCACCAAACCGGTAATAAACTGTATTATATCAATACATTATACCACGACTGTCAATGTACATCTTAGGCGATATTCTTCTGGGCAGCCCTCGGAGTGTAAGCGTTAGTCATACAATAGAAAGCCTTACGTTAGAAGAGAGACTTTTTGGTTATATAGAATATTATCGAGGGATCTGAGTATAGGTCCCATCAAAGTTTTTCGATAAGCTTTTACACAACATAACGCTATTTTGTGTATGTCCGGATATAAAAAGAAGCCCTCTCGGGCTCCCTTTTATATCTATCAATTGACTAAGCTTAGGCTACTTCACCAAGGGCGAGGCGACTGAAGCGGCGGACAACGATGTTCTCACCGAGACGGGCGTTGTGCTCTTTGACGTAGTCGCCTACTGTCTGGTCAGGGTTCTTGATGAACGGCTGATCAAGCAGGCAGCGCTCTGCGAAATACTTCTTGAGTTGGCCTTCAACGATCTGATCAATCATGTTTTCCGGCTTGCCTTCTGCTTTTACTTTTTCAGTAAACTCAGCTTTTACTTTTTCGCTGACTTCAGCAGGAATTTCTTCTGAACTGACGTATTCAGGGGCCGATGCTGCGATATGCATAGCGACGTCCTTAACGAGTGCTGTGAAGATCTCGTTGCGGGCAACGAAGTCAGTCTCACAGTTGATCTCGACAAGAACGCCGATGCGGTTATCGTGCAGGTATGAACCGATGACACCTTCGCGGGCTTCGCGTTCGCCACGCTTGTCGGCCTTAGTCATACCCTTTTTGCGCATAGCTTCAAGGGCTTTGTCAAAGTCGCCGTTAGCTTCTTCAAGAGCTGCCTTAGCGTCGGTAAGACCAACACCTGTCAGGTCTTTTAGTCTTTTTACTTCTGCGATATCTACTGCCATAAAAATTCTCCTTATTTACTATTGGTGTCTTGCGACGGAAAAGGAACTACCTGAGCATAACTGCCGTCGGGGTTATAGAGACTCGCGTCGAACGTTTCAGCGGCGACAGTGATAGCCGTAGCGTGGTTGTTGTTTACATTCCTACCCGTAGGTAAGGACGCTAGGGCTCTTCGTGCTACATGATATTCATCGTCCACCCATTGCTCTTTCCAGGGTTCACTAAAGCCTCCATCCGGCTCTACCACTCTTAAGATACGTAGACCCCATTCTCTTTCCTGACTGGTACGGCCTACGTCGCCAAGGACGCCGCGCTCGGCAACGATCAAGGAAGGAATAGCATTAGAAAGCTGGTAGGTTCTTAAGCTCATTATTGTGCCTATTTTATTATGTTAAGCTGCAGTTTTTTCGGCTGGCTCTTCAGTCTTCTGGGACTTGGCCTTACCCTGCTCTACAGCAGTGCGGGCGTAGTCAGCAACGAGTTCGATAGCCTTGATGGCGTCGTCGTTGCAAGGAATAGCGATATCAGCGAGTGTTGGGTCGGCGTTGGTGTCAACCAAGCCAATGATAGGTACGCCAAGCTTGCGGGCTTCGCGGACAGCGTTGATGTCTTGTACCATGTCGAACACAAAAACTGCACCAGGGCGCTGTGCCAAGTTCTTGATGCCGCCGTAGATGACGTTCATAGCATCAATTTCTTCCTGGAAACGCTGGACTTCAAGCTTGCTGTACTTCGCAGCCAGCTCGCCTGATTCCATCTTAGCTTCCAAATCTTTAAGGTGCTTAATCTGCGCGCTGATTGTCGGCCAGTTGGTAAGCATTCCACCGAGCCAACGGTTAACGACAAAAGGCATCTTGGTGTCTTCGGCAAGCTTCTGGACGATTTCCTTGCTCTGGCGCTTGGTGCCGACAAACAGGATCTGCTTGCCCTGGCCTGTAGCGGTAGCGATGAAATCGAGCGCGCGCTCGAGAGCCTCAACGGTTGTCGCGAGGTCAATGATGTGGATGGTACCGCGCTTACTGTGAATGTAAGGGGCCATCTTAGGGTGCCAACGGCTGGTCTGGTGACCAAAATGCGCGCCAGCTTCTAATAGTTTTTTAATGTCTACATCTACTGTAGCCATAGTAACCTTCTTTCCTTCTTCTTCGTTCCGAGTACCCGTATGTTGCCTGCACGGCTTCCCCTAATAAGGGACATAGGGAGGATTCATTCCCGAAACTGCTTAATTAATTTACCGGCTAATTGTAACAGGTTATTACCTCTGTCGCAACACCTTTCATCTACAGCTACTCGTACGGTATACTGTAAATAAGAAACATAAGCGACTTATCGGAGAGAGTAGTTACGATGGCCCGGCCAAAGCGGTCTAAACTTACCCCACATTACGTCATAAACCTCGGGCTAAGCCTCACGGCACTCGGCGTGTTCGCCGTAGTCGGGGTGCGGGTAGCGAATACGACGTCAGCGGCGACCGCCAACCCCTACGGGAGCGCCGATTATTGCACGATAGAGAACAACGCGACAGTACTCTATGGCTGGGCAGCTGACCCTGATGCCAGCTCACTGTCAGCACCAGCAGTCTCATTGATAGTCGGCGACCGTACTGTCACGGCACAAACCAACCGAGCCAATTACCGCGATACATCCGTAGCTAATTGGATACAAGCAAACCGCCGCGGCGACCCTTTGCCCGGTAGCTACGGATTTAAGATCTCCCTACCGGGATTGTATCAGGGCACGCAGATACCTCTGAGCGGCACCGTCCTCAATGAAGGCGGAGGTTCGAACACTATTCTTACCATCAACAATACTGCGCCTATTGATGGTGATGGCACAAAGCATTTCTTTAAGGACAATCTCATTCCTGAGGCATGCCTGGTTCCAGCGCCAATTCCCAGCCAGACAGCAAGCACGCCGAGCACGACCGCCCCATCCCTGCCTTCGCCGAAGGCGGCCACCGCTACGAGTGCCGGCGCCGTAGCACTTGCCGGCACTATGGCCGCCGAGCTAAAAATACGCACCGACAACACCGCGACCGTACGGGTCACCTACGGCAAGAATCCCGCCAATCTGGATTTATCTTCACCTGACATGCCTGTAAGTGGCGCCGAGACGACCATCCCCCTGACCGGGCTGACGCCCGCCACTACATATGCCTACCGCATTATTCGTACGGACGTCGCAAGCAAGAAAGTGACTACACCAATGGGCAATTTCAGCACACTTGGATATGTGATATCGCTGCACTTTGTTGACAGCAAGAATAAAGGAATCGCAGGCATACCCGTCACAGTCATCAATACAAACAAGGAAAAGACCAGCGACGACAATGGCGATATACGGTTCACTGAAGTGGCAGACGGCAACCATAGCGTGAAATATACCTACCTTGGCAAGACATATACCAAGACCTTCCCTGCCAATGCTTCGCTTGTGAGTCCAGAAGAAGCTGCCGCTCCTCGGGTAGTAACATTGGATTATTCTATTGATATACAAGCCGCAGCCGTAGCAAAAAACCAGCCACTTAGTAAAAATGGCAACGACACTGCCCTGATACTCGTCGCAGGGCTAGGTCTCTTGGCGGGAATATTGGTCATTGCCGCCTTCGCACTCCGCCGCAACAAGCGGCGCTACACCGGCTACTCTGACGACCCGGCTCCACCCCTGCCCGATTATCAGCCCCTAGCACCGCCGGTAATGCCCGGACAAAAGCCCAGGCAGGCAGAGCACATCGGTGAATCACTTAAAGATCTTGTCATTCGCAGCATGACTGAAGAGGCGCAAAGTCCCTATTCCAAAGATCATCGGCAGCGTTAAGCTTTTACCCTGTTGACTCACAACTAACAGATGTGTATACTATGCATTTGACTATGAAGAAAGAAATCCACCCCTCAAACTATCGTCCCGTTGTATTTCAGGACTTGAACAACGGCGATACATTTATTACTAAGTCTACGGTTGCCGCCGAAGACACTATCACCGTTGACGGTGTCGAATACCCACTCGTGAAGGTTCACATCTCACGTACTTCGCATCCCTTCTTTACTGGTGAAGAGCGCGTGCTCGACATCGAAGGCCGCGTCGACAAGTTTAAGGCCCGTGCCGCTGCTGGTACCGCTGCTAAAGAACAGCGTGCTGCTAAGGCTCAAAAAGTTGTTAAGCGTGCTGCTGCTAAAGCCGCCAAGGCCGCTGACGCCGTCGACAACGCACCTACTACAAAGTAACAAGCGTTAACAATTTCCTTTCGGGAACGCATAGGGTATAGTGAGAAATAGTATGGCTGCAGTGACTTCTTTCCGCGACATCAGAGTTTGGCAATATGCTATGCAGCTCTCTGTTGATATCTACCAATTTTCTTCGGCATTGCCGCCAGCTGAAAAGCCCGGCCTTGCTACCGAATTACAACAAACGGTCGTTCGCATTCCCACCCTTATTGCAACCGGTCACAAAAGCGGTAGTCGCAGCGGCATGGTACAAGCCTGCCGTAGTGCAGTTACTGCTGCAGCTGAGCTTGAAACATTGCTTATCATCGTCGGACAGCTATATCCGAACGCCCCTTCAAACGACCTGATCGACCAGCTCGATGAGGTCCAACAAATGTTAACCACGGCTATCAAGCGCCTCGCTGCTGCCCCTCAGCCTAAAAAAGCTCTGTAGCTAGCTTCTCTGCACACACACAAACCTGTAAACTGGTAACTATATGGAACAAAAAGAACAAACTATGCGCGAGGAATTCGCAGCGCTTGCAGAGCGCCTGCAGGATCCTTCTATTTATACCAACAAAGATTATCCCAAGCTCGCTAAAAGACAGTCCGAGCTGGAACGCACACTTGCTCTTTTTGATGAGAAACACCGCTTGGCGGATGCACGATCGCAAGCTGAAGATATGGCAAAAAGTTCAGACAATGAACTTGCCGACATGGCCCGTGCTGAACTCGAAGACATCGAGACTCGGGCAACTGCAAACGACACTGCCCTGGCGGAAGCGCTTACCCCAAAGGACCCCAATGACGAACGCGATGTTATCATGGAAATCCGTGCTGCTGCTGGCGGTGACGAATCAAGCCTATTTGCTGGCGAGCTCTACCGCATGTATGCCCGCTGGGCCGAAGTACACAATTATAAAATAGAGCTTATCAGTGAAAGCCCGAATGAAGTCGGCGGCTATAAAGATCTGACCTTTGCCATCCGCGGCGTCGACGCTTTTCGTAATCTCAAGTTTGAAGCAGGCGTCCACCGCGTACAGCGTGTCCCCACCACCGAATCACAAGGCCGCATACACACCTCCACT
>JAQGGU010000054.1 GCA_028289265.1 Candidatus Saccharimonadota bacterium
GATGCTCAGGAAGGCCCCATGCCGCAGACAAAGTTCGTCCTTACTAAAGCCTTGGCAAACGGCTTAAAGCCCATCGTTGTCATCAACAAAATAGATAAACCCGGCGCCCGTATCAAAGAAGTTGAAAATGAACTGGCCGACCTTTTCCTCGAGCTTGCCGTACACGAAGACCAGCTGCATTATCCTGTCTACTACGCTATTGGCCGCGCAGGTAAAGCCTGGACTACACCGCCATCGCACCCAGATGAAGACGGCAACCTTGAGGCAGTTTTTGACGCCATTATCAATGACATTCCTGCTCCAAGCGTCGAACTCGATAAGCCGTTCCAGATGCTCGTCACTGCACTCGCATGGGACAACTTCAAGGGTAAGTACGCTATCGGCCGTATCACTCGCGGTCGCATCAAGAGCGGCGACCCAGTAACCCTTTGTAAAAAGGACGGATCCTTCACTAAAGCTAAGGTCGAACTCGTCTTCATGAGCCACGGTGTCAGCAAATTCGAAGTACCGGAAGGTGTAGCTGGCGATATTGTCCAGCTTACCGGTGTCGCTGACGCCAAGATCGGTGAAACCATCGCTGACGCGACTGCTCCTGAAGCATTGCCGGTACTGGAAGTAGAAGCGCCAACGCTACAGATATTCCTCGGACCAAACACCAGCCCATTCAAGGGCCAGGAAGGTGAATTCAACACCTCTCGCCAGATTGGCGACCGCTTGCAAAAAGAGCTTGAAACCAACGTCGGACTCCGCGTCGAAGACGAAGGTATCGGCTTCAAGGTTTCCGGGCGCGGCGAGCTTCACTTGTCAGTACTTATCGAAACCATGCGCCGCGAAGGCTTTGAATTTGAAGTCGGCCGCCCGCAGGTAGTCACCATCGAAGAAAATGGCCAGACCATGGAGCCGGTCGAAGAGCTCATCATAGAAGTCCCGGCCGAACACGTCGGTGCAGTGCAGATGGAACTTGGCCAGCGTCGGGCTAGTCTTATCGAGCAGTTTGCCAGCCCCAAGGGTGTTACCAAGCTGGTTTACGAATTGCCGACACGCGCACTCCTCGGTATGCGTAATATCCTACTGACCAACACCAAGGGAACTTTGGTCATGAACAGTCTTGTCAAAGGCTACCAGCCACTTGGTTCAGCCCTGCAGCAGCTTCGTAACGGTGTTCTTATCTCATATGAGACTGGTGTTACCACTCCGTACGCACTGCAGAATGCTGAAGCCCGCGGAACTACCTATGTCGGCCCCGCCGAAAAGGTCTACGCCGGTCAGATTGTCGGCCTCAACTCCCGCCAGGAAGATATGGAGATCAATGTCTGTAAGGCAAAGCACCTCACCAACATGCGCTCAAGCTCTAGTGACGGCGTAGTCCAGCTGACCCCACCAGTCATTTTCAGCCTTGAAGAGTGCCTCGACTTTATCGAGAACGACGAACTACTCGAAGTGACACCAAAGAACCTACGTCTTCGCAAAAAAGAACTCGATCCCAACAAGCGCAAGCGCGCAAACAAATAGCCAACGATGCGCCTGAGTGACGTACTGATATTCCATGGATACTATCGTGGCTCCTTTGGCATGCCACATTAAAACCTATACCAATTATTCGAATTCAAGGAGCATAGAAATTGGATAGTTTCTCTACTTAAGCTTACTTTTCAGGTACAATAGTAGGTAATGACTACCGTGTATTACAATGCGGCCTCTGATGGCCAGCTTGAAATTTTAGATAAGCCCAAAAACGGGGCCTGGATTTCTGTGATGGGGCCGGACGACACTGAGCTCGACCGCCTCGCAAAAGATTTCGAACTGGACCGCGATCTATTAGGTGACGCCGTCGATATCTATGAAGCACCCCGTATAGAAAAAGATGGCTCCAGCGTCTATGTCTACACCCGCTACTGCTATCCTGAAGGCAAGGAAATTGCCACCGAGCCACTACTGCTTATCATCACGCCCGACAATGTCATCACCGTCATGCGAGCCGACACCTCGATACTGAACCGTTTTACTAGCGGCGCCAGAGAAGTCCGCACCACGGCAAAGACACACCTTGTCATGGAAATCATGGAAGAGATCAACCATTCGTACCAGCTACAACTCAATCGGGTATCAAAGCAGATCCTCCGTACGCGCGCCCAACTGCGCCAATCGCAGATCAGTAACCGCGATTTTATTGGCATCATCGAACTCGAGGAGGACCTCAACGAATTTCTGGCAGCGCTGCATCCACAGGCATCGCTTCTGATGGCATTTACGACCACTAAGTACATTCGCCTAGCCGAAGACGATAAAGAGATGATCGAAGACCTTATTCTCGAAGCCCGTGAGCTAATTGAGCTTACCAAGTCGCGCCTTCGCACGTTGGTGAACATCCGCCAGGCCTATGACGCCATCGCCACCAACAACCTGAACAAAACCTTCAAGCGTCTGACATCCATTGCCATTTTCCTGACCATCCCGACCGTGGTCGGTGGTCTGTGGGGTATGAACGTTGCCGTACCATTCCACGATGACCCGCACGCATTCTCATACGTACTACTCATCAGCATATTCCTCGTGACAGGCGTAGTACTCTTCTTCAAACGCAAGCGCTGGCTGTAAATAACCTGGTTTATTATTGGTTTTGGTTGGGCCTGGAGAGGATAGTACCAACCAGGTTATCGAGGTCGTCGTTTTGCAAGTTTGCTTTTACGACATACCCTTCGATGCCTTTTTCACGAAGACCGGCTGGTGCGTCGACTTCATTTAGGTTCGAGATAATCAGCACCCTTATATCCTTACCCCATTCATTTGCCCGCATAGTCTCCAGGATCTGGTCGCCGGCTATTTTAGGAACCATAAGGTCGAGCAGCACCAGGTTTGGACGTTCTCTTTCGATAAGCTCCAATGCCACTTGGCCATCATAGGCAGCAAAGCATTTATAGCCGAGAATTTCCATGCGGACTTTGTAGATTTCCGCGAGCGCGACGTTGTCTTCGACAATAACTAACTTTGGAGCGTGTCCGAATATACCCATACTGTTTGCAATTTTAGCCTAGTTGGATGGATAATACCATGCTTGTTTAACGATCTTTTTCTATCAGGAGCGGAGTGCTCGTCAGCGGACTTTGACCAGTTCCCGCCACCGGAGGTGCCAATGTATACAAGTTGCGGTAGTCCCTGTCGAAAAACGGCTGGTAGGCTGGGTTAGTCGCAACGAGCGTCTGAAAATTGATATTATCATAGTCGAAAATAACACTCTTCTCACCGCTCACATAAGTGATACGATGGCCGTCCATCCAGTTCGCATGAGCTACGCCAGGGTCAAGAGGCAGGGAAGTAGCGTAGGTATATGCTTTGTCGGTTTCGGCGTCATACACCGCAAAGCTCGTGGCATTTTCTATCATCACAAAACGCGTATTGCTTGAAAATGCCAGATAGTTCGGCGCTGTCACTCTTAGCACGCGTGCCGGCACAAGGTTTTTGGCCTGGCCCGCCTTGCGTACCTCTTGGGGGTTCTTAAAGACATATGCTTTGTTCTCGGCACTCGCACCAACGGCAACATACCAGTCCCCGTCATAGCGCGCAAGGTCCAGTAGATAGGGCGCACCTACGCCAACCTCGCGGATTTTGTAGGTAACATCACCGTCGCGCAACATCGTCATCACAGTACCGGGAGTAGCGCCAGCTTCAGTGGCATAGAGCAGGATATCCTGGCCGTACGACTTAAAAGATACTACGCCGGCTAGAACCTGAGTATGGTTGGTCGTGTCAGCCACTGTAGCACTCGCCACAGTTTTAGCCTCAGGATTAAAAATATAATACTTATCAAACTTTTTGTCGCGTAGGGTAAGTACTTCACCTACGCTAAGGCCTAGCGTCTTAGTAAGGTTGAGGCTGCGCTCCGGCTCTTCATGGTCTACCAATATATACTCAGTGCCGCCGCTATAGGTGTGCTCGAGAATCACATGCCGATTATCAGTGGACCACTCGGTAAGCTTCCACGTTTGGTCTTCTGTTACGCTAGTAACTACATTGGAAGGCAGGGAAATGCTACGAGTGTTGACAGAGACCTGCTCGGCGTCACGAGTGTCATAGACATCAAATCCAAGCATATTCCCGGGCTGTGAAATAAGCATCCAGCGCCTATCGGGACTTTGTGTCGCGAAATTCGGACTAGCTGTATAATTCTTGACCTGTGCAGGTGTCAATTCATTAGGGATCAGGAGGGGATAATCGTAGCGCGAAACACTGCCGCCCTCAACGGTGATCGCCCGTTGCCATTCGCGGTAGCCGTCTTTTTTGATAGCAAGCTTATAATCGGCCTCGGGTAACTGTAAGCGGGAGCCAGTCGTATCTTTGTAGCGTGTGCTATTTATAAATATATCAGCGTTATTTGGCTGTGAAGACACAAATACCAGGCCGTTCTGTACCACCTCTCCATCCTTACCAAGGCCAAAACCGTTTGCTCGGTAGAGCAGGATTGCCGTAGCAATCAACACCGCAGTCCCAATGAGAACATATCCGACGATAAGGCGGATCATGTGTGCGCGTTGTTTTTTGGGGTCAAGAAAGTCCATAAAAAAAGAAGGTCTCTCGCATTTTATAAGGCCGAGGCGGCTGAGTAATACACCTTCACTTATATAGTATCACCCCATACCCTTAGATAGGTCTGAAAAAAACCAAAAACCTGTGCATAAATCTCCTTAAGTCACCGGGCCAAGGGCCGAGAGAGACTTGAGGCCGTATTTACATGCGGCGATAGTCGAGCGATCAGCGGGGACATACGCCCAACCACGCCGGCTAGTAACTATAAAAAAGCAGCCGACATGTCTTGAAGCTTTAGAGCGAGTCGGAGGCTTTCGTCCAATATGCTCAAGCACATTTTTGCCGATGTTAAAGTACTTGCGGTTATTTGAGGGAGGCGGTACTATACATATACAAACAGTAGCGCTTAAGCTAACAGGAAACACTTTGGGTAACAACATAAAGAACACTATCGATATAAATGGCAAGCGGTATGACGCGGTAAGCGGCGCATTCCTCGGCCAAGCTGGCGCAGCACAACGTACATCGGGAAAATTCGTAGATGGGTTTAGACCAGTCAGCCAAAGCAATACCCAATCAGCCGTAAAACCTTTGCAGCGCGCGCCCCACTCACCGGCCTCACACGCTGTAGCGCACAAACCCGAACCAACACACACTCTCATGCGTTCCGCCGTCAAAAAGCCAAGAATTACCGCGCCGTCAGTCATCAAAGCACAAACCCGTACCGACATCCTGGCCAAGACACCGAAGCAGATTGTCACTCCTAAGCTCTCGCACACCGGCGTCGACCCCCACCGGCTTAAAAAGGCCACCCAAATGAGCAAAAGTCCCGTTGTAAGCCGCTACGGCACGGCCCACAACCCAACACAAGCTATGGCATTCACGCCGTCTACCAACCAGGTTGCTCCGCGGCTCACGCAAACAATGAGCACCCCGGTTATTCCTGTCGCACCCGTTCGCCAGCACGCTAAGCCTACCGACATCTTCGAGCAAGCCCTAGCTCAAGCTACCAGCCATGAACAAAAGTTCGATGACAAGAAAAAGGGCAAAGGCCGCCGCATTCGCAGTCTAATCACCGCTTCAGTCAGTGTGTTGCTCGTCGCCGGAATGATTGCCTACTTCAATGCTCCGGCACTGAGCCTAAAAATGGCTTCCACTCGTGCCGGCTTCGAGGCCAAACTACCTGGCTATAGCCCGGCAGGTTACCAGTTTGGTGATATTAGTTATGGCCCAGGAAACGTTACGGTGAGCTATGAAGCAGCCGATAAGAGTAGCAAGTTTGACATCACGCAAAAAGTATCCGACTGGGACAGCCAGGCTCTCCTGAACAACTTCGTCGATACCGCCAACAAAGCCTACCAGACTTATGAACGCGCTGGCCGCACAGTCTATTTCTTTGGTAACAATACCGCTACTTGGGTAGATAGTGGCGTCTGGTACACCGTTAATGGCAACAACAGCCTAACAAAGAACCAACTCCTCGATCTCGCCGGTAGCCTCTAGCGATATAATAAGCTTATGACCGTCACAAACCACATGCTTGCTGGTAGTTTTATTGCAATAGCCGTCAAACAGCCTCTACTAGCTTTGCCATTGGCCGCCGCTTCGCACTTTATACTCGACGCACTGCCACATTTTGGTTATAGGCGCGGAAGCTACACAGAAATGTTCAAACACCGCTTGGCGTATGTCGTCTCGGCATTTGATGTAATTGGCGTACTTTTGCTCTGCCTTACGGTTCTATCGCAAAACTGGATAATATTTGCCGGTGCTCTGCTCGCGGCGCTACCTGACATCAGCTGGCCATACCGATACTATTACTACGAAAGGCACGGCCATCTACCGCCCGAGAGTGCATACACTCGCTTTCACTATAAGATTCAGTGGTGCGAACGGCCGTGGGCACTAATCATTGAGGCGCTCTTCTTTGTCGCCCTATTTATGCTGATAGGGCGGTACATCGCCGCCTAGAGCCGGACAGGTTCAGCAGGAAAACCTTTTTTGAAACCTTGAACAATAGCATCCTGTAATTGTGGGGTACGGAAAGGTAAACGGGCAAAAGCGCTTATCTCTACCCATAACGGCGTGTGCATATTGGCTCCCAGTTTATTCATGCGGCCTTCCTCGGAAAGCTCCTGTATGGCCATCTCGCCAGCATTCGAAACTTCGCATAAATATATATATTGTTCGTTGTACGGAGCAGGGTGCTCTTCATAAAATACGAATTGGGATTTAGTAATTTTCAACCCGGTCTCTTCCATAACCTCACGAGCAAGGGTTTGCTCTGGAGTCTCATCGTCATTAGCACGGCCACCCACAAGAGTAAAATACTGGCTGCCGTGCTTATTTCGATGCATAACCAGTGTCTTATCACCATTGATTATTATTGCGCGGGCTGCTTTTCTCATGCAGCCTAGTATACACCGCGGCAGGACATGCTAAAACCGGTATGGAATACTTAGCACATAAAAAGCATGAGCATAATAGGATTCGGGCGATCAATTGCATATAATACCTCAGGTAAACCATAAGGAAAAACATGCGTAGGATACTTTTAGAAAAAACACGGTTGTCTGAATATTTTATTATTTTTTTCTTGTTCTACACAATCATCGTCATACTCCTGCCGGACATCAAGTTCGATGGGGGCGCTTTGACGCTGTTCTCTGTCAATTCTTTCCTCTACGGGTTTTACATCGCGCCAATACTTGCCGCCCAAAAGGCCCGGATAGAAGATCTGCACCGCATTGTCCGCGCCGAGGCAAACGCCATATTCGCAATGGTGATATCTATCAAAAAAATGCCTAAAACATTGCGCAACCAACTGCAGGACATGTTTATTACATACCTTCGTACATCTATACGACAACGAAAACCGGCCGAGGGCGAAGAGAATTACGAAAAGCTGATAACTTTTTGTCTTGAGTATAAGGGCGAGCATCAAGCAGAGATAGATAAGCTCCTCGAAAAACTCGTGGCTAACCAGCAGAACAGAACCAATTTCGCCATGCAGATCACCAACCGTGTCTTTAGTAATGAATGGATGATCATGCTGGTTTTGTTTACCATTACGCTCTCATTCGTCCTACTCCTCGACGCGGGCGATGGCTATCTGTACCAGTTCTTGGCAGCTTTCTTATGCACCGGTCTGACTATGCTTCTGATAATTCTCGTAAAGATGTCAACCCTGACCCACAAGAAAGCCAAACAAGTCTGGGACCCTTACAAGAAACTTATCGACAGCCACTTTTACCGCATAGATTGAACGCGCACGGCTCCATGCAGCGAACGATGGCGATTTACCTCTGTTTGTGGCATACTTTAATGCATGTCTAATGTCCGAACACGTTTTGCTCCAAGTCCGACTGGTTTCATGCACGTAGGCAACGTCCGCGCCGCACTCTTTCCATGGCTAGTCGCCAAACAAGCCAATGGAACCTTCGTGCTTCGCATCGAAGATACCGACCAAGCCCGCGAAGTTGCCGGTGCCATCGATGTCATCAAAGAAACCCTTGGCTGGCTCAGTATGGACTGGCAGGAAGGTCCGGATGTC
>JAQGGU010000068.1 GCA_028289265.1 Candidatus Saccharimonadota bacterium
GTGTTTGAATCACGGTCGGCCTGCCACTTGCTGCCAGAGTAGGTCAAGAGCTGGCCAGTGGTAGTATCGAAGTACAACATACCGGCCGTCGGGCTGGCCGGCCGGGTGCTGGTGATGCCGCCGACGAGAGAGATGGACTGGCCGGCGGCGACGGTGACGTTGCCCATGAACGTCTTGTTGCCGGCAAAACTTTGGGTAGTCGTGTTGACCAGACCGGCGTAACTGGTGCTGGCGCTCTGCAGGTAAATGGTTACGCCGGAAATGGTTGCGCCCGTAGCGTTGGCCGTGCCGCCGTCGAGGCCGCCGACCGTCGTGACGCCACATACACCGAAGCCAAGGACGCCGGAACCGGTCGTGTCCTTAAGGCAGTCGCCGCTGCTGCCGAGGGCGGTTGGCAATGTCAGGGCGTAGCTGGCGCTGGTAGCTCCGGATACGATGCTAACCGTATTGGCGTTCGTAGCGTTCGAGAGCGTGATCCTACCACTGACGGCACTGGCCATCCCAAGCACCAGAGAGCTGGCAGCCTGAATACCACCCGTCGTATTCGCGGCCGCGACGGCGCCGGAAGCGGCCAGCCCGGTGTCGTTCAGGGTGGTTGCGTTACCGGCAGCGATAGCGATGAGCCCTGTCGTAGCTGGGGTGCCTCCGCTGGTGGTACGATAAATCTTATACTGGACAGCACCACCGACCGATTTCCATGTTATGGCGATGCGGTTAGTGGCGGTCAAGGTGGCATTGCCGGTGGCAATGGTAGTCTCAGTCGATGCCAGGGTTTCACCAAGCCCGTCGAGGGCTGACACCTTGTAGCCGTAGGTGGTCGTACCGGCGGTGCCGGCGGTCGCCAGCGTCGGTGCGGTCGGTGTCGGTAACTGCGTGGTGCGCAGGCCACCCTGAATATCCGCCGACGTACCGGCCGTCGTCTTGCCGACGCTCAGGCCGCCGCCGGCGCTGCGGTTGATGAGGTTGCCGGCAGCGTCCGATTGGTTGACATAGATTGTTCCTGTACCTAGGTCATAGATGCTGCCACCACCAAGCATGTTGTCAGACAGATAGTTAGTCTCAGCCGTCGGAGAGTCCATGTAAATGGCGTAATTGTCGGTCGTCGCTGATGAATCAGTGATGTTATTGGACGTAACAACATTTGAATCATTGCTTAAGTAAATACCATTGTTGCGTGTGGACCCACCGCTATTAACAATTTTATTTGCTGATATCGTATTATTAGAGCCACCGAGATAGATACCACTACTTGTACTATTCTGAATAATGTTATTAGTAAAAAGACTGTTGAACGTATTATAGCCATCTATGCCATAACCGTCACTACCGGTGATGATATTTCCGGTAAAGGTAGAGTAATTTGCGGCATTCAGGCCTATTCCGTAGCCTAAGTTATTAACAAAACTATTACCGCTAACAATATTATTATTATTCGTTACCATAAAAAGGCCGTAATTACTAGCGCCACTCCGACCATTGCTCCTGAAAAAACTTCCGGTAATACTGAAATTCGACGAGCAATTAAGATACATCCCCATATCACGCATATTCTGGATAGTCACATTCTTTATGCCACCCCCTGGGGAACTACCTGCGCAACCTCCACCTAAACCATTGAACATTATGCCGTACTGGGTGCCGGCTGTATTCAAATCTTTTCGTCCATTTATCGTCAAATCTTGTACTACAACTCCAACTCCGTTGGTCGTATTGATATTTTCGATTACGTTTTTGGTTATATCGATATTGCCCATTTCTATGACAGTTCCCCCACCAGCACCAGTCAATGCAGTGTTATCCGGAATGAGTATTGCAGAGTCCACTACATAGGTACCTTCCACGAGATAAACCTTACCGCCAGCTGCCGCCGTAAGTGCTGCATTAATCTGTATCTGGTCGCCATCACCGGCGCCAGCCGCATCACCGTCCGTAACATAATCGGCAGCGTCTTTGGCGGCCTGGCTACTGTTACTGGCGGCAACTATCTTGGTGCTTGGACTGCGGTCTGCCTGCCATTTACCGCCAGTGTAGGTCAATAACTGGCCGGTGGTCTGGTCGAAGTACAACATACCGGCCGTTGGGCTGGCCGGCCGGGTGCTGGTGATACCACCGACCAAGGTGATACTTTGGCCGGTGGCGACGGTGACGTTACCATTAAGGCTGATTGCCCCGGTACCAGTACTGAAGGTTCCTGTGCCTGATTGCGAGAAGTTGCTGTTATTAGAAATCTGCACGTTGCCGCCGAAATATGTACCGTCGTCAAAGACGATATTCTGGCCGACGCCGTTGATAGCGACATTCACACCGTCGTAGCCTATAGTGATGCTCTTCGTGCCATCCGGTGATTTGATAGCCAATGCATCGCCACTGGCAGGCTGCAGTGTCGTCAGCCCGGTAAATGTCTTGTTGCCGGCGAATGTCTGGTCCGAAGTACTGACGAGACCGGGATTAGTAGCGTCTGCCGCACCAAAGGTAATAGTGCTGCCGGAAATGCTAGCTCCGTTTGCGTAGCTCGTAGCGCCGTTAAAGGTGCCGACAGTAGTAATTCCAGCGCCCCCGCTGCCTCCGGCGGCACAGGTACCACCAGTAACGATTCCGCCCTGGACTACCTGGTTCGAAAGCATATTACCGCCACTACATGTCACGGTCATACCCTGTGTGCCATTTATGCGGTACTCAGTCGTTGCGTTGATTATACCGGTGACATCCATGGTGTATTGGGGCGAGATACTCGTACCTATTGCCACACGGACATTCTGGGCGTTGCCCGCCCCGTCAGCCTCACCGTAGACGGTCAGCGCATTAGTAGAACCGACACGTAATGTATAACTTTGCTTTGCGCCCGCCGTGGCGCTCGTGTCTATACCCAAGTCAATCAGCGTCATCTGGCCGCCGTTGGTCGGCAGGATAATACCACCGTCGATATTCAGGGCGGCGCCCACCTGGATCTGGTTGCTGCCGTTGACCTGGAACATGTTGACGGAGCCGGTTCCGGCCGCGTCGACGGCCGTGAACCAGGCACCATTAGCCATGGTAATAGCCCCGAAAGACTGGGCCGTACCTACGCTTAGGTTGCCGCCCACGAATGTGTTCACGCCGGCCCTGCCTAGGGTCACGCTGGTCGCGTTTGTGGTGCCAATGTTCAGGGCGACCGCGCTGGGCGTATCGAAAGACGGCGCCTGGAGCGCGGTGTCGGCCCGGCCGGTACCGCTGATCCAGAAATTGGTGCTCGTCTGCTGGCTGGCATTCTGATTCTGAATATAGCTAGCACTACCGGTAGCAGGAGTAAACCCACAAGAGGCTGAGTTCTGAACACATAAATTATACGTTCCGGCCGCCCCCTGGTCCTGTATCTGGAACACCTGGTTGCCTCCTGTCGGCTGCAAAATACTTAATGTACTCGTGAAGCCGGTCGTGTTGTTAAACGTCGCTAGCTGCCCGGCCCGGAAAGCATACGGCACGCCCGTCAGCTTCAGCCGGGGGTTCATTTCGCCGTCCCAGGTGGGGGTGGCCGTCTGGGTGGTGCCGCCGATGTTCATGGTGACCCACAGGTCCTGGTCCCAGTTGATAGTCCCGGGGAAAGCCGTCAGGCTGCCCAGGTTGGCGGTGACGTAGCCGTTACGGACCTGGATACGGTTGTCGCTACCAGCGGTGGCGCCGTTGGCGTCGTAGTAAGTTTCGATCCAGAGGGCGGACCCGGCGGAGCTGACGCTGTACAGCTTGAACTCAACGTTGTAGTAGCCGTCCGGCACGATGGCGCCGGAGGCGGTCTCCAGGCGGGCTTGGAAATTCAGGGTGGAGTTGGTGGCAGCGCGGGCTGGCTGCACACGGAATGCCAGGAGTGCCGAGAGAAGTGCCAACACGACAAAACCGCCTGCCATGATATGCATCAGGGCACGCGGGAACTGTACTCGTTTTTGAGGTGTTTGTTGGAACATTTGTTTGGAAGTATTGGTTTTGTTTAGACGAACTTTTTGGTTTTGTTGGCGGCTGCGCCAGCATTGCCCAATTAGGCTTTGCCCTGACCCTGTCACCGTACTATTTGTTTTATCTAAACTGCTTATATTTTCCTCCTATTACATCAGGGGTACAACCCTATTAGCGACAATTAAAAATAATGACCGTGTTGTATAAATCACTTGTTATAAAATGATTAATTGGAGTATTTATTACAATATAGCAAGCTGTCTCGGTAAAACCCTTCTATTTCTCGAGTGATAAACTGTAAAAATTTAAATAACTATGTTGTATTTTTCATTATGCTAATCAAAAATTATGAAAATTATGAAAAGTTATACACAAGCATTTTGCGTACAGACATGAATTATTTCACTTTTGGCTGTCTATTAACAAGACGCGTAAGCCTCGCGCACTCTTCTTGTCACGGGGATTAATACAAACCACAGCGTATTAATAATTTTTTAGACCATGGGATATTAAGACCTCGAGAAAACTGATAACCTTGCTATATAGCTGGACCTTGTATTTCTATGAGCAGACGATTTCCAGCATTTCAGATAGAAGATATCAGTTCGCACTAGTATATAGCGCTTGGACTTCCGCTAACGACAATGCGCGGTCATAGACACGCACGTCATCGATATCGCCATTAAAGAAGCGGTCGAAACCACTCTTCTGACGCCCTATACGTAAAGGCCCTGTCGAATTGTCCAGGTTCGTTTGAGTTGCACTGGACTTGAATTGACCATTAACATACAGCCGAATATTGGTGCCGTCAAAAGTACCTACTGCGTGATACCAGGTATTATCAATTAATCCACTAGAGCTTATGGAGGCTTGCACATTACTACTGTTGTTAGCCACGAAATTCAGCGTCCCGCTTGTAACGGTAAATCCATAGATGGGGTTTTGAGCGGTACTCCCGCCGATGTCTTTGACTACCAGCCCCGCTAAAGCTCCAGACGTAGCATACGAGGTATTAGCCACGCTTCCTTTGAACCATGCGGAGAGTGTTAGCGCACCAGTAGGTGATAAAGCGGGAGAGTCAGGAATTGCTATTTCTTGCGAGGAGCCGTACACGAAATTATAGGCACTGCTAAGCCTGCCCTTACGATCGGCAGTGAGTGCCGGCGCATTCACTAAGGTCCCATTACCAGAATATGGGGTTGCGTCTTTAGCATTACCACTGAAAGGCCAATAGCCTACTAATCCCTGACTGATATTGCCAGATACGGCTGTAGTAGTCGGAGCAGAGTTAACATTAATCTGTGAGTCATATGACTGAGACATTTCCTGCACTTCAGAACCGGAGAGTACACGGTTATAGATTCTCACGTCATCAATCGAGCCCACGAAACTCTCCGTAGTAGTATGTTTCATTCCAAGTTTAAAATTCGAAAAAGTAAACGTCTGTGGATTGGGGGAAGCACCCAGAGTGGGCTGCTCGACACCATTTATATAGATTACGTAGTATCCGCTTGCATCATAAGAGACGGCCACATGGGTCCAGGTATTAAGTGGTACAACCGAAGAGGTGCCATCGATAGACACTACATTTTGTTTATTGAGATACAGCCTCCCAGTTGAAGCCTGGAGAATAAACTGAGGTCCGCCAGCGGATGCAGAGCCTATAATAGTTGAGTTCGTAGCTATAGACGTTGGACGAACCCATGCGGTATACGTAAACACCGGAGTGTTGAGTACTGGGCTCGAGGGAATAACTATGGTATCGGTATTTGCACTAAACGCGTAGGCGGAACCAGACTTACCCTTTCTATCGCTAGCAGGTACTGCGCCCGTCACTATACCATTATTACTGTACGGCGTGGCATCCTTGGCATTGCCATCGAGCTTCCAATGACCTACTAAGCCATCCTGCCCACTGCCAAGTTGAACCGTAGAATCGTATTGTTCATACAATGCTTTCGCTTCATTTGTATTGATTGCTCTATTATAAATTCGAATGTCGTCGTAAATGACTGGCGCGTAACCATTGCCATTTGGGCAAGCAACGGCATTAATACCCCGTCCGACATCTATAGGCGCCGTGTTGATACCAATTGCAGTTGGTGTATTAGTCTTACTAGCGACTTGGATTCCATTGAGATATACTTTCTGGTCACCGGTTGTCGCATCATACGTAGCTGTCAAAAGTTTGGTGGCTCCCAGAGTGAGACCGGAACCACTGCCTGCCCCTAGCCTTGAGGTAGCTCCCCCAATTCCGACATCCCAGTTAATATCTCCGCCGTCTTGTTCAAGCACTATGTCCCAACCATTCGTCGTGCTAGCCGTACCACCTTTACGAATAAGCGACCGCCAATTATTGTTTGCATCGCAGTCGACTGCTGAATTGACCTTGGCCCAGAGACTGACAGTGATGGATCCTGTATCTAGGCTGTTTGAATCAGGGACTGAAGCATATTGTGTTATACCGTCAGTCGTAAGCGCACTAGAAGTCCTGCCCTTGCGGTCCGTGGAAAAGCTCCCTGTATTAGCACTGGCATTGTTCGCATTCGGCATAGCGTCTTTCACATTACCATCCATTTTGTACCAGCTTACCAACCCTCTCTGCAGCTCAATATCGCCGCTTGACGATTGGCGTATATTACCGCCGAGAGCAGCATAAACGCCACTCCCCAGCGCTACAAACACCACGACACCTAGAATGCATATGCCTAAAAGGTTTTTTGTAGAACGCCCCCTCAACCACTTCTGTAAACGTAAGCGCATATTACTTACATCTTATCAAAAAAGCCCTCCCCTTACGAGGAAGGCTTGATGAATCTGCTCTATTTGCTTACGGAAAGACGACTTCTGTCGTGCTGATTATTCCGGCAATAAACGTCATTGGGGCGCAGGTATAGTTTTCCCAATTGCTGTCATATGAGCATGACTTATATTGCATTCCATTAAGCACAAGTAGGGTCACTTGGCCGTTATCATCAGTGAAACCCTGACTGACCGTTACTGCATCATTCGGCGCGTATGCTCCCAGCGGGTTGTTTCCAAATAACGTCGTATTACCGATACCAGTAGCGTACAGTTCGGCATATGCCATCTCATGAGGACTACCATCTGCATTTTTTACCGTGACAGTTATCGCAGATACATCCAAGGTAAAGTCTAGTACCACATCGCTATTTGTCGCATCTATACGACTGGAGTCGATCAAACTAAAGCTCCGTGGCGTATGCTCCGAAAACATATTGCCGATGGTACCCACATGCCCGTAGTAGTTTCCAGGCAACAGTTCTGCTGAGTAATGCCCCAGATCATCAGTAACGAAGGCTCCCGTATACGCAGCTTGAGCTGGCGAAGTTCCGAAGGACACATACAGGTTTGGGACCGGTTGATTATTGGCCCCATACACCGTACCGGATATAGTATGCATTTGCGGAAAATTCACTTCGGCTACGTTTCCCGATCCATCCGCGAGAGGCCTGATCTCAGTAGGACTGCATATATTAATGCCACCTCTCGTATATGCGCATACGGAGTAATCCAGCCCGTTTAATGCCGATACGACAGCCAGGCCATTCTCATCGGTCGTGAGCCTGTTGCTGACTCCGTTGCGATTAGCATAGGCATCGGGGATCTCGCCAGGTATCAAGTCGGAGACACCATTCCCGGTTGCAACGAGCGTAACATCTACCCCTGAAACTGGAATACCATTAACATCTTTGACAGATACCGTTACAAGTGAAGTGTCCAGCATCATATCTTGGACAATGTCTCCCTCCGTCACATCGATATACTGACTATCCCCTAGGTAGGTGATAGTCGGAACGTAATCCGTAGATTCGGAAGTGTTAGTAATACGTGCCTCATATTGGCAAGGCTCAACATCTGTCGAGTAATAGCCATTTACATCAGTTTGTACGGTGTACTCTTGCTGCAGCGGCGAACAGTAAAACCGTATCGCCACGCCCTCGACTGCAGAACCCCTGCCATCCCGCATAACTCCGGAAAGGTTATAAAGCGGATCGGCATGCGCCCTGCCATTTGCCAGAAACAAGAGCGAAAGAAGAACTGCTGTCCCCATCCAGATTATTATTCTTTTAGTAAGTATCCAATGCCACGCCATAGAGCAATCCCCTTTGATTATGACGCTAACTATATTTTAACCATAAGCTTTATAGCTGATGAAGTCAACGCTAAATAACCTTTATCACATTAAAAAAGCCCTCCGGGTAAGCGGAGGGCTTTTACAGGATTTCGGCTAAAGATTTAGGCGATCTTTGCGATTTTAATAGCCGTCATACGCTGACGGTGGCCGCGCAGCTTGTGGACACGCTTCTTCGCCTTGTAACGAATAGAAGTAACCTTGTCGTTTCTGACTTCTTCAATAACATCAGCCGTAACTTTTACACCCGCTACAGCCGGCGCACCGATTTTCACATCATCGCCATCGATAACGAGAAGTGGCTCGAAAGTAACTTGTTTTTCACCAGTATCAAGAAGTTCGACTTTCAACGTCTCGCCTTCAGTCACGATGTATTGCTTGCCACCTGTGGCAATAACTGCTTTGCTCATTGCTTAACTCTTTACTTTATTAGCTTTATTCAAATACTACTATTTGAAGATACCAATAGATAGTAACAGATATGGTTGTCTCTGTAAAGCCTCTACCGGCGTATGGATTAGACTTTCGACAAAGCGATAGCGAGCTCGACACCATCGACCTTCACATCTGCCGTGTAGCCTTCCGCGGGAGCTGAACCAACAGTGATCAGCTCACTCGCGAGCGTTTCGGTGGCAATCGTATCGGTGTGCTCATCAATAGCTTTTTCGAGTTCAGGATCGTGCGTGACGAGCTCGAGATGAATGCGGTCGTCGACATTCAGGCCTGCCTGCTTGCGGGCGTTCTGAACCTGTCGGACAACTTCGCGCATCATGCCCTCGCGTGCGAGCTCAGGGGTGATTGTTTTATCGAGGACTACATTGGTATTGCTGAGTGAAGAATCACTCGAATCGTCTCCGAGAGGACGGCCTTCCGGATTCATACTGAAAACCTGATGGACGTTTACTTCTTCGGCAATAATTACTTCATACACGCCGTCTAGTTGCGGTCCACTATACTGCAATCTTTGGAGTGGCTGACGGACCTTTATCTGTTGTTCTGATTCGCTCTTGAACATGCGTGCTGCTAGCCCCTTCTCGATGATCTCTCTTGTGCGCGCCATGTCGAAAAGAACTTTTTCGACAACTTTGCCGGCTTTTGGCCAATCCCGCAAGTGCACGCTTTCACCTAACTCCCCGCCAGTGAGCTTTAAGAACAGCTCTTCAGCCAGAAATGGTGTAAATGGTGCCAGAAGGTGGCTCAAATAGAGCAATACGTAGTGCAGTGTGCGGTAGGCATCGTTCTTATCAGTATCGTCTTCGCTCTTCCAGAAACGACGGCGGCTTCTCCTAACATACCAGTTGCTCGCGTCGTCGAGCAGCGGCAGAATTCCCTTCATAGCTGTCGGAATGTCGTAGCGCTCCATGTTTTCAGAAATTTCAGTGTTCAACTGGTGGACGCGCGACACAATCCAGCGGTCCAGCGGGTTTGTCAGGTCGTCCATCGGATCTTCAAAAGAACCGTTCCATTCCCAACCGTCGACTTCAGCGTACATAGTGAAGAAATCGTACATGTTCCAGATCATAGTGAGCTTGCGCGCTACGTCGCCAACTTCTTTGTCCTGAAGCGAAAAGTCCTCACCTGCCATCACCGGAGAGCTCATGAGAAGGAACCGAAGTGAATCGGCACTAAACTTATCCATCAGTTCGTTCGGATCGGTGAAGTTGCCATAGGATTTACTCATCTTCCGCCCGTCATTACCGGCCAGTGTACCGGTAGTTATGACGTTCTTGAAGGCATTTGAGCCGAACAGCG
>JAQGGU010000079.1 GCA_028289265.1 Candidatus Saccharimonadota bacterium
AAAAAGATAAAAAGCTGAATATAGCAGAGCACATGGATAAGACGCTGGAAGTATTACCTAGACAGCTAAACAGTATGGCGCGGCACCATCCGGTCATAGTGGGTGAATGGAGCCTGGCACTCGATCCTTTGTCGCTCAAGGGCCTGAATGCGGTGCAGAGAGAAGCTGCTCAGCGTGCTTATGGAGCAGCACAAATTATCGCATATGAGCAAACTGCAGGCTGGTTTTACTGGTCATATAAAACTGAAGAGGGTGGTGTGTGGAGCTTTCGCGATATGATTGAAAAAGGTTGGCTGCCCGGCTTTATATAATAAAACGGCTCCAGTTGCCATCATTGCTTACCTTGATAAGTTCACTTTCTATTTTTAATGAACTGCATGGCATCTCCCGGGTTTTCAGCGGGCTTTGATAAACCGTTTAAAAATTGAATAAAGGGGTAGTTAAGTGACTTAATTAACAGCAGAAGGCATTTTTTCTCTTGTATACTTGCAATGCGACGGCGTGATTTCTGCCACCTGTGTAGTCGCAGGTATAAATACTAAGCACATTCTAAAGTACGGGGGGGTTTATGGCTGAAAAACCACAAGCAGAAGAGATGTCGACATACTCTACAGCAGCACTGCAGGTTATTAATTACAAAAAATTGCAAAGTAAGATTAACGGAGTCCTCAAGCAATATGGTCTCAATATGACGCAGTGGATTATATTAGGCCGCTTGCGCGAAAAGAAAGCCGGGCTTCGCACTACTGACCTAGCACGCTTTATACATGTGGAGGTACCGCTCATTACTATGGTGTCGCAGCCATTGCTAGGGCGCGGACTGATAGACAGTAGTAAGGCCAAAGATGATAAACGGGCCAAGCTGTTACGTCTGACAGACCGGGCCAATGAACTTATGGAGGACGTGGAAAAGCGCCTGCAAGCACAATTCCACGATATTATGAAGGATATCCCCAGTCAGGAGCTTTCAACGTACTTCAAAGTTCTGCGCACAATGGTGCAAAGTCCGTAAGCTTACGGTTGGTATGTCAAGGGTAAAACGGGAGGCTGCTTTACCGGAAAGGTGCAGTTACTGGTTTTTGCTGCGGCGGCATATTTATTAAGTATAGCCGCGGCAGTTTTATTGAAGCCTGCGACAATATCACTACTTATGCTTAACCCGAGCTGAATGGAAAGGCTGCTGTCAAGGCTGCGCCGTTCCTGTTTGATCTCTTGGTTATACGCTTCCTCTTGCTTAGACATAAGGGCTGAACAGTTTGTCGATCCCATCGTCATAGGGGTTATCTTTTCTGATCCGGTGGTAGGAGTCGTTGCGGGATCCGCTACAGTGTCTTCCGAAGAAGCCGTCGGCGCGTTACTGGAGGGTGTTACTTCTGACACGGTGTGTAACCGCTCGGCGGAAGCGGTCGCGGACGTGAAATGATGAGGTGCAACTTGGTCATTATGGACGGCGCTATGGCTGATATAGGCGAATGCGCCGGCTCCCACGAAGAGAACAAGAACTCCTGTAATGAAGAACGGACTCCTATATAGTAAAAATAAATTTTTACGCTGTATGGCTCGCACATTATCATTGTAGTGCTTGATGAGAATTGCGCAAGGCCTAGCATAACAGTTTTGACGGTGATAAGTGTAAGTTTTGCGAACGTACCTTGACGCACACTAGCGCTTTGCCCTAGTCTTAAGGGAGATGTTAAATAAAGCAAAGACACTGGCCAATAAGGGTAAAGTGAAGATCCTGTCATTTCGACAGGATCAGCCGCTTACACCCGACGACGTAAAAATCGCACGAGATTATATCGCAGCGTACTGGCCGAAGCTGGAGCGCTACCATCCGAAGGACGACGAAAGCTTGATTGGCCTTCCAAAGCCATTCCTAGTCCCGTCGTACGCCGAGGGGCATGAGTTTGACTATAATGAGCTCTATTACTGGGATAGTTATTTCATGGTGCAGGGCATGATAGACGAGCAGCATAAGGACTTAGTCATGGGTGTGCTGGAAGACTTATGCTATATCTTTAAGCGTTTTAAGATTATCCCAAATGCTTCACGTCTCTATCTGACTTCCCGGTCGCAGCCCCCGTTCCTCACGAGCTTTATCTTTGATGTGTATCAGGCATATAACCCAGGCAAGAAATGGCTACGTGAGCACATTGAGGTTGCCAAACAAGAGTACGAGACGGTATGGATGGGTACCCGCAAGCCGAATGCGCGCCTGGTCCACGAAGGGCTTAGCCGTTACTACGATTTCAATTACCTGCATGATATCGCTGAAGCCGAGAGTGGATGGGACATGACGCCGCGCTTCAACCGCAAGGCGCTCAACTATTTGCCGGTAGACCTCAATGCGCTTCTTTATAAGTACGAGATGGATTTCGTACGGGCCGCTAAGATACTGGGCGATAAAGAGGAAATAGGCAAGTGGGAAGCTGCCGCAGAAGCCCGTAAGAAGTCTATGAACGGGCTTATGTGGGATCGTATCCGCGGCCTGTACTATGACTATAACTACAAAAAAGGGAAGCGTGGAAGTGTCAGCTCGTTGGCGGCATATTTCCCTATGTGGGCCGGTATGGTCACCGAACAGCAGGCTAAACAGCTCGTAAAGGCACTTCGACGTTTTGAAAATAAGGGCGGCCTGGCGACGACCGATGCCTTGCCCCTCGGCCAACTAGTCACCAATTCCTTGCCTACACAGTGGGCTTACCCCAATGGCTGGGCTCCATTACACTTCATGGTCGTTAAAGCCCTGGAGCGTTATGGTTACCATGAGGATGCCCGCCGCGTCGCTACGAAATGGATAAAGTGTAATCTTTCCTGGTTCAACGAGCATGGTATCTTCCTTGAAAAATACAATGTCGTAGCGCCCGACCGGCCGCCAGCTAAGGGTGTGTACCCTTCCCAGACGGGATTTGGCTGGACCAACGCGGTATTCGAGAGGCTCTGTCAGGAGTATATTGACCGTCCTTCAATCCCTAAGTAATTGTGAACTCCATTAGTAAGGTATAAACTTAAATAAGTTAATTACGGAGGTGTATATGGAAGGGTTTCTCATTTTTGTTATCATAGCTATTTTGATTTTTATTCTGTCAGGAATAAAGATTGTGAACCAATATGAGCGCGGTGTTGTTTTGACGCTAGGCAAGTTTACCGGTCTTCGCCAACCGGGATTAAGGATCGTCATACCGATTTTCCAGGCGATTACAAAAGTCGATATAAGGTCGCGTCCGATTGACGTGCCCGGACAGGAAATTATCACCAAAGATAACGTTACCGTCAAAGTAGATGCAGTAGTTTATTTTCGTGTGACTGACGCGCCAAAGGCAGTGCTTGAAACGATTAATTACACTGCCGCCACCAGTCAGTTCGCCCAGGCGGCGCTGCGTGATGTTGCCGGCAACGCAGACCTCGATGAAGTACTGAGCAAGCGCGACCAGATAAGCCAGCAGATTAAGGAAATTGTCGACAGTGAGACCAATAAGTGGGGCATAGACGTCGAGAATGTGAAGATCCAGAATATTGAACTTCCACAGGAGATGAAGCGGGCTATGGCTAAGCAAGCCGAGGCCGAACGCGACCGACGCGCAAATATCATCAATGCCGGTGGAGAGAAAATAGCCGCCCAGGCGCTTGCCGAAGCAGCCGCGATGCTTGCCTCGACACCAGGTGCCATGAACCTGCGTACCCTCAATACCTTGGAGCGTATAAGTACCGAGCCCTCACAAAAGTCGACTATATTGTTCCCCGTTGAGCTCTTAGACGCTATTCGCGGCCTTGGCGGAAATATACGACAGTAATAAATTTCATCGTACGTATGCAGTAGGTAGCTTATCTTATGTATAACTAAGAAAGGAATATGCTATGGCGGCAAATGAATATGTACAAGCAGCGGCTAGTCAACTGCAATCTGCGGCCACGGCTGTGAAGATGGAAATGGACCAGATTCGAGCGGAATTCATGACCTACGAACGTCAGGTGTCGCATGACATTAGCTCGAAGGAAGCTGACGTACGTACCAATACGGCTCGGGCGGCAGCAGAGGGTGACTCTTCGGCTATCCACTATTATGGCAATCAGGCACGGCAACTCAAAAATGAGATAGACGGCATGCGTAAGCAGGTGGAAGACCGGCGCAATCAAATGAACCAGGACTTACGCGATAAGGAAGGGGCCATGAATGACCTCATGAACCAATCGCGTGAATTGCAGAATAAAGCAGCCAGCCTTAAATAGCTTGTTTAGACATGGCGGTATGAGATAATACTCGCCATGGAAAATGTCATTCCCAGCCCTTTTTATCGTGTCTCCGTTAAAGCTTTGATATTCGACAACCAAAAGCGACTTTTAGTCTTTCAGGATAGTGAAGGCAAGTACGAAATGCCTGGCGGCGGCTGGGAACATGGCGAAAGCCTCGACGAATGTATCACGCGTGAATTAAAGGAAGAGATGCTAATAGTTCCTGGTACTATTGGTGCCGTTCAATTTGTCTATAGCGGTCAGCACGAAAAAGGATATCACAAAATGTGCGTTGCTGTGCCAGTTGTGCCGGTTAGCTACGAATTTGTACCAAACGGGGATGGATTGGTTGCGGCACGCTTTGTAACAAGAGAAGAATTTCTCCAGATACGTTTTCAGGTAAATGAACAAGCTGTCCGTGATTATGTAGATCAAATATGGCCCGAAAGTTGAAAAAAACGGTTCTAATCTGTAAAATAGCCAGAGTCTTACCGTATGTGGCTCTTTAGCTCAGTT
>JAQGGU010000100.1 GCA_028289265.1 Candidatus Saccharimonadota bacterium
AACACTTGTCGGCACTGCGGCTGCGGATGGTACTTACGGCAAGAAGTCGCAGCTGAGCTTTGATATTAAGAACGCGCATCTTGAAAGTAAACCCTCTAACAAACTTGTTGGTGTTATCGGGGTAAGCGGCTTCGGTGAGAATATGGTATTTCGGGGCGACACAGTAGTGGTCCAGGGAAAACTACGAGAGGGCACCGGTTCGCACCAGGGATGGATGAGCTTCGCGCAGCTGCAGGTGGCTGAGCGTGAGACTTCACTTCTGGAAAAAGTACGCCATGAGTTTGGGGCTGGTATGATGACAGCCTTGCCAGAGCCACTGGCATCTTTTGGTATGGGTATTTTGATCGGTCAGCGCAGTACGTTGCCCGATGAGGTATACCAGGATCTGTTGATGGTAGGACTGGTGCATATAATTGCTGTGTCCGGTTATAATCTGACCATTATCTTGCGGGCTTGCTGGCGACTGCTTGGCAACCGTTCGAAGTATCAGACGCTGATATTGTCGGTTGCACTCATTGGCACCTTTCTCCTAATCACTGGTGCTAGCGCCTCGATTGTGCGAGCTTCAATTATCAGCGGGCTGAGTATCGTGGCGTGGTATTATGGGCGAACTTTTAAACCAGTGACACTCATATTGTTGGCGGCGGCTATTACGGCATTCGCTAGTCCCTTATACCTATGGTCGGATCTTGGCTGGTATTTATCTTTCTTGGCTTTTTACGGCGTGCTTGTGCTAGCTCCGCAAATTCGTTATCGCTGGATTCCGGATAGATGGCGGGATTCTATGCTGCTCTGTATTGCTCTTGAAAGTTTGTGCGCTGAAATTATGACGTTGCCACTTATTCTGTACATATTCGGGCAGATGTCGCATGTCAGTCTACTAGCCAATGTCGTTATAGCGACATTCGTGCCAATTGCCATGCTTCTTGCTCTCCTGGCCGGCATAGCAGGTACCTTGCTCATGCCGGTCGTCGGTTGGGTGGCATGGCCAGCTGTCATCGTTTTGACTTACATGCTCGATGCGGCCCACCTACTAGCTAGTATCCCGGGAATATTCGTTGAGCACATAGGTTTCTCACTTGCTGCCATGGTGGGCATGTATGCGGTAGTACTTGGCTTTAACCTCGCTCTACACTCGCGACTCAGGCGTAATCGTGCTATAATAACTGCATTAAACGAAGAACATACACTGCTCCAACCTTCTTATCAAAGTGCAGTGCCGACTCGCTAATACTTGCATAAACCACGGAGGAAAATACATGTCCGGACATTCTAAATGGTCAACAATCAAAAGAGAAAAGGGTGCAAAAGACGCGGCCCGCGGCGCGGTATTCACCAAGCTTGGCAATGCTATTGCTCTGGCAGCGCGTGGGGGTACTGACCCTGACATGAACTTTTCGCTGCGACTGGCTATTGATAAAGCCAAGGCAGCCAACATGCCTATGGCAAACATCCAGCGCGCCATCGACCGTATTAAGGATAAAAGTGCCGCGCAGGTCCAGGAGATTCTGTATGAAGGTTATGGGCCGGGCGGCGTCGCTATATTGGTTGAATGCGCGACCGACAACATAAACCGCACTTACCCGGAAGTCCGTTTGGCTTTTAGTAAGCACGGTGGCAATATTGCGGAGAAGGGTGCCGTTGCTTTTCAGTTTGACCACAAAGGAATGATACGAGTTCGGCACGTAGCAAACGATGATCTTTTGATGGCGGCAATCGATGCTGGCGCCGAGGATGTCCAGGAAGAGGAAAATGGCGAATCGGTAGTTTATACTGAGGCAAAAGACCTCGCAAAGGTACGAGATGCCCTGAAAGACGGTGGCCTTGAAATTGTGGAAGCCGAGTTAACCTATGTCCCAAACAATACAGTTGAGATCACTGACGAAGCTACTGCGGGTAAGATCATGCGTCTTATGGATGCGCTTGAAAGTCTCGACGATGTGTCGACGACACACGTCAACTTCGACATTGATGAGTCCCTAATAGCTGCTTAATTTTGTTTGAGGCCACGGTGGAGAGTTTCGACTGCCTCACGGGCGAGTTGTCCATCTTTGGCTAGCAGGGCTATTTCGGCCGTACCGAGTATGACACCAGCTTTTACGTAGTTATGACTACCGATCATTACGCCTTGGTCGCATGCCAGTAGCTTGGCATGCAGCTTCGGGTCATCACGGTTTAGCGCATGCTTGAAGAGTGCCTTTGGAAGTCGGGCTTTTTCCCTTAATATACTGACATGCTGTCCAAGTCCTCCTATGAGGCCGTGTTGGTTCGGATGGGCATATATTACTTCAACTTTGACGCCGCGGTTTATAGCTCTCAGTAAATGCTGCGCAGTAATGCTGTTCGGAAAAAATTGGCACGTAATGACAAGCCATTCCTGTGCACTATCAATAAGCTCCAAGGCTTCTTGAAAAATTAGTGAGCGACCCTTTTTCCCGGAGTCGATATATACATTGGTAACCTCATCTATGTTCAGACATCGGTCGATTCCCGCCATTGATCGGCTGGTGTGCTTGCTATGAATAATGTTCTCCAACATTTTGTATAAGCGGTCACTGAAGTTTTTGTCGCGCCATCCAATCATGATATCTACCCAGTCCGCAGCTTGTAAGTTGCACCCCCCTAAAAATATTTGATCGTTTATGATTGCTGCTTTGATATGCGATCTGCCGCTGACGGGAATGTTTAGCGCTCTTTTTGGAATGTTCAGTATCTCTGTGTGTCCAGTGGGATAAGCTCTTATAGTTTCAAGCAGGGCAAGCTTGTGGCGATAAATCGGGTTAAGGCGTTTCGGCAATGTTTGTCTGCCCAGTAATGGGCCGGGCAAGTGGTAGGGGTTCAGTAAAAAGCTATGCGCATCGACTGCCAGGGTGACGTGTACGCCGCGGCTTGCGGCCGCCGTTAAAGCCTCTACAATCTCCGCTATCTCTGGTTCGGTGGGCTCAAAAGTCATGCTCATGAGTAGTACACGGTCACCCTTTTTTGTGCTCTTGATTTGACTAACTAGCTCAGTACGATACTCGATATGGGTATGAAATTTGAAAATATCGTTGGCACGGCTATCCATCAGCCATACTATACTATAGATATGCAGAGAATTTTGGGGATTGATCCGGGTACGGGAATATTGGGGTTTGGTGTCATCGATATTGATAGGAACGGTCCCGTATTGGTAGATGCCGGTGTTATCCGTACTCCTATCAAAGAAGACGATGCTGTGCGGCTAGTGACTATTTATGACGAACTGACAGAGATCATAAAACTCAACAAGCCCACTATCATGTCGGTCGAAAAACTTTTTTTCTCTCGTAATGTGACAACAGCTATGACCGTCTCTCAGGCCCGCGGCGTCGTACTTCTCTGCGGAATGCAAGCCGGCATGACGATCCATGAGTACACACCGATGCAAATCAAGCAGGCAACTACCGGTTACGGCAATGCTGATAAAAAGCAGATGCAGGAGATGGTCCGCATCATCTTAAAACTCAAAGAAGTCCCAAAGCCCGATGATGCGGCCGATGCCCTCGCAGCAGCTATCACCCATGGCATGACGATGAGGGTATAGTCGCTCCCGATGCTACAATAGGGTAATGATTGCGACTTTAAATGGTGTAGTTTCAGAGCATCTCAAGGGTATGGTGGTTCTTGATGTTCGTGGCGTGGGATATGGCTTGCAGGTAACTACCGAGGACATGGGACGCTTGGCTTCTGGCCAAACAGCCAAATTGTACGTGTATGAGCACATTCGCGAGCAGGCGCATGACCTCTATGGATTCGTATCGCTTGATACCAAGCAGCTATTTGAGCAGTTGCTTGATGTAAACGGCGTCGGTCCAAAAATGGCATTGAATATTCTCAGCATAGGTAACGGCTCAGAAGTGCGTATTGCCATTGCGGGCGGAGATACGAAATTTATCTCCCAGGCTCAGGGTGTGGGCAAGCGTGTCGCCGAAAGAGTAGTCGTAGAGCTGAAAGATAAAGTTGGTCTTGAAGGTGTAGACCTCAGCACGACAGGTATACTGCAAGGCGAGAGTCTACTCATGAAAGACGAAGCCGTTGAAGCTTTAGTCAGCCTTGGCTATTCTCCTCAAGATGCTGCAACAGCGTTACAGAACATTGACTCTAGTTTGCCCACAGAAGAACGTATTACTCTTGCTCTCAGGGGCTAGCGTTGGGCATTACACCGCAAGCGTAAGCAAAAATTAGCCGGTTACGCTATAATAGTATCTAGTGATAGATCGAATTGTTAATACGGGTATAGATGAAGTAGAAGCGGAAGTCGAGCAGGAGCTCGAGAATACACTGCGCCCTAAAGACTTTGAGAATTACATCGGACAAGACCGGTTGAAGCAAAACCTGCAGCTAGCCATAGAGGCAGCTAAGAAGCGTGGGGAGCCGCTAGACCATATTTTACTGTATGGACCTCCAGGGCTTGGTAAGACGACTATGGCGAGCGTCATCGCGCATGAGATGGGCTCACAGATCCGCATCACCAGCGGGCCGGCCGTAGAGCGGGCAGGGGATCTTGCCAGCTTGCTTACAAACTTACAGGACGGCGACATATTGTTCATTGATGAAATCCACCGCCTGCACCGTACAGTCGAAGAAGTACTTTACAGCGCTATGGAAGATTTCAAACTCGATATCATGATCGGTAAGGGACCTAGTGCCCGCAGTCTTCGGCTTGACCTGCCGAAGTTTACCATCATCGGGGCGACCACGCGTGCCGGCGCGCTGTCAGCACCGCTCCGCGACCGTTTTGGCATGATCCACCGCCTGGAATTTTATAACCACGACCAGATCGGTCAGATTATAGAACGGGCGGCAGATATTCTAAACGTAAAGATACACCCGGAGGCAGCAACAGAACTGGCGAAACGCTCCCGGCTGACACCTCGTATTGCCAACCGCCTCCTTAAGCGTGTGCGTGACTTCGCGGACGTCAATGGCGACGGAATTATTGATACTTCTATTAGTAAACAAGCGCTTATATTACTCGATGTCGACGACCTCGGACTTGACCCGGCTGACCGCATATTGCTCATGGCGATCATTGAAAATTATAAAGGTGGACCGGTTGGCGTCGAGACCATTGCCGCACTTACCGCCGAAGAGCGAACTACCATAGAAGACTTCATCGAGCCCTATTTGATGCAGATCGGTCTATTAGAACGAACTCCGCGCGGCCGCAAGGTGACCCATAAGGCCTATAAGCACCTCAACCGTACACCAGAACCTTCACAGGATTCCTTGCTATAATGTAAGGATTATGAATCCTAACGATCAACAAAACCAACCACCTCAACAACCCCAAGGCCAACCTATGGGATACTCACAGGAACAAAATCCTGTATATCCTCAAGAAGGACAAGTTCAGCATAGCCCACAACAGTACGTGTATGTGACTCGTCCGCACGAACCGCTCCAACCGGTATTAAGCGAGGAACAGAAGCGAAAGCATGAAGCATCAAAGAAAAAGTATCCTTTCCTTAATCTCAGTGAAGGTGAATTTGTCATTAGCGCAGTCGACCGGCACTTTATAGGTTTATTCCAGATATGGGCTGTGGTGGGTACGGTGATTGCCCTTTTATTTTTGTCTACGTATGCTTTTGCCGGAGGAGCGTTCACTGACGAAACTGGTCAGCCCATCCTTTCGCCGGCAGTAATGGCTATCCCCGCCATATTACTTACCGCGTTGGCGCTGCTCTTCGGCTTTGTCGCTACCAGTATCTATAACGCCAATAAATTCTTTTTGACCAATGAAAGTGTTATCCAGTTGATCCAGGTAGGCCTCTTTTCGAAGCGCGAGCAAACGGTGAGCCTAGCCAATATCGAAGACGCCAGCTATAACCAACACGGGATCGTGCCCCACATGTTCAATTATGGCTTACTACGGCTGTCAACTGAAGGGGACGAGACGACATATCGCTTTAACTATGCCAGTCGTCCGCAAAAACAGATCGCTATTCTCAATAACGCCGTTGAGGCGTTCAAGAACGGTCGCCCAGTCAGCGGCAACGACGACTAGGAACGAACCTTCAAATACGGTACGTCTTAGGCGTGCATCATCGACCCCGCTTCGTTGCCCTATTTCCATACGGTTCCGGGCCATCGACTGATTTCCATCCCGAGCTATGGTTATGTAAACAAGTTTTTAGGTTTTTCTTGTATAGTTATGCCGTTTATATGGCTCTAACTCATTCTTGGAAAGGGTTGCTGCGGGCTTCATCGAACAGTGTCTGTACGCTGACACTGTTGTCGTCGAGCCGTTCCATTTTTTGTACGACATCTTCATCTACTTTTGGGACACCAACTGTCTTTAGTTCTGCGGCGACTGCGGCTTGGTCCGGTTCTGTCTTCAGTAGTCCGACTATGCGCCATCCGAGAAAACCGTAGATCGCTATAAGGAAGAGTACAAAAATAGCGGGAGCATTCTTCCGGATGATATGCAGGTAATGTTTGATTTGTTCAGTAGGTGCGTGGATTGCAGTTTTCATGGCTTTATATATTTATCTACGGTTAGAGTAAACGACAGTGTGTTGCGATTTTGAGGGGAGGGCTGGAGGACGATGCTGCTGACTTGGGCTGTTCGGCGATTTTGCTCAAGCCGGCTCAGGAAGTTTATAAACTGACTATATGAAACTGGCGCAGATGCATCCTGGCTGATGGTAATAGGCAGCAGATATAAACCTGGATTGCCGGAGACTGGAGTGAGCTGAGTGAGGTTGGAGGCTCCCCCGGCCGTCGGTTTTGCCCCTGGTGTCGAACCAAGCGTGGAAGCAGGAAAAGTTATGGAACTCGGGCGCATGCCGCTGTCGCTGGCCAGCTTAACAATCTCACGGACAGTCTCTGCTTGGTCTTTGTCCTGAGGCACGATGGTCTTAGCAATCCTCTCAAGCGAGCTATACTTTTCAACGTCTTTTTTGGCTTTTGCTAAGCCTACTTTTTCCTCTTCAAGGACTTCATGTTTTAGCTTTAGGGCATTTAGTGTGTCCGCTTGTTTTTGCAGGACGGTACTGGCTGCATATGCGCCGCCAATGATGGCCAGAACGAGCGCGGCAAGGGCCCCTATCATGATGTAGGAAACGCGCTTACTGTTCATAGCTGTCCTCCGCTCTTATTGATGAATAGGAAGGGATTATTGGCGTTAAATAAAGCTTTAATGGTCACCGTGCATGGATAGCGAGGGTCGCTGGCCCCACTGCCGCTACACGAAATTGACTGGATATCGGCTTTACTGAATATTTTGTTTGCAGGATCCTGTAGGTTGACCTGCAGCTGGGTAGCACTGGTGTAGTCGGTAGAGATGGCCTTAATCTCAATAGAGTCCTGCGCTTTGCTGATATTTAAATCGGTCAGGCTGGCATTTGAAGGAATTACTTTAGCGATTTGCGATAATAGTTGTGAGAATAGAATTTCACGAGATAGAACATCGACTGCCAATTTGACACTGCTGGTGATTTCCTTGGCGTGCTGGCGCGTCTCCTCTAGGTTTTGTTCCTTGAGTACTTTTTCGCTGGCAGCAACTTTTGACTCGTATGAGCCGATAGATTGTTTCATAAAGAATAGGCCGCCGTATGTCACGATAATAACACCGGATAGCCCGAATGCAAGCGCGATGGCCCAGTGGCGAAGTACGGTGTTACGGCGGCCGTATACGTACTGTTCCTTTAGGGCAGGAGGCAAGAGGTTGATCATGCGAACAGCTCCTTGGGAGGTATCAGGCTGAGCCCCATGACCGTAGCATACATCGGTTTGTCTGCTTTTACGGGAGGTTGCAGGCCATGAAAATCACAATATTCCCATGGGTCGCTAGCGCGTACTGCCAGTCGCAAACTGTTTGTGAGGTAGTCTGACAGGCCAGGCATGTTCGCTCCGCCTCCTAAGGTAATAACCTGGTTGATTTTACGCTCTGATCCGTAACGCTCCTCGTAGTAGCGGATCATGCGCCGGATTTCCTGTGCTAACTGGGAAAGTACAGGTTCGAGCGCTTCGCTGATTTCTTTTTGCTTTTTACTGGCACTGAGGCCGTACTTGGTCTTTATGATGTGCGCTTCTGCTTGAGTGACGCCAAGCTTCTCGCGAATGCGGTTGGTAAAGACTTCACCGCCGCCCGAAACAGTACCACTTACCAATAGATTGTGGTCGTAGATGCTTATATCGGCAGACAATGAACCAAAGTCTATCAGTACTGCTGGCGTGTCGCTCTGAGGGTCTTGCAGGAATAGTTGGCCCGCGGCATCGATAGTAGTACTGACGCCTACTGCCTCGAGGCCGAGAATTTGCATAAGTTGCAAATGTGAATCGACAATTTTTTTAGGAACGGCTATGGCGAAAAGATCCATCTTCTCGGCGTCTTTTTTGATGATGTTGTAGTCGAGATACATTTCTTCAAGCGGCATAGGGATATATTGTTCGGCTTCGAGTTCGACGGCTTCCTGCAGCTCGTGGCCGCTTAGAGGAGGTAAATTGATTAGCCGTGAGAATGTCCGGTACGACGGTATGGCTACAACGGTGCGATGGGTAGTAATGTCTCCAATCAGATTGTTCTTGAATAGATCGAGCGTAGCTTTGGCGATGATGTTGTGGTCGATAATAATGCCATCTTTAATGGCGTCGCCGTCAAAGCTGGCAGTTCCGTATCCAATCACGCGGTTATGTTTGCCGGCGCGCTCTATTTGCATCACCTTAAGCGAACCATGTCCGATATCAAACCCAAAGATCGGCTTGTCTTTAAAAAAGTAAGTTGATTTACTGGTTCCCACCGATGATAATCCTTTGGTATTCAGTATACCACTTATCCTTAACGCTATAAATGTTTTTGTCGCTAGTCTAAATTAAAAAGCCCGGTCTAAACCGGGCTTTTTAATTTAGGTATCGAAGGGTTAGTTCGAACCCTGGACTGTGGTGTTATCAGTCTTACCCTCTTCGCGGTAAGAGAGAGTGTAACCAGTACAGTCGGTCGCGGTGTTGTCGCAACCCGTAGGTGTGGCAGTGTAACCGTAACTGTCTGCGTCAGCCGTTCCTATGAGCACGTATGTGCCTGCAGCGGCCTTAGGGTCGCGTAGAGCCTCGACGTCCAAACCTTTCATATTGGTTCGGATGAAACCACTGGTCTCAGTCGGGTCTGTGTTGAGTTGAGCCAGCGTTGGGTACTTTACGTTTTGTGCGTAGTAAGCCTCGAGCTGTCCCTTCAGTGCCTTCGCGTCGGTTACGCGCTCTTTGTTGCGAGCGTTTTGCTGAATACCGTTATATGTCGTAATCACCAGACCGGCAAGAATACCGATCACAACGATCACGATAAGAAGTTCCACGATAGTGAAACCCTTCTGAGTTACTTTCTTAAGTGAGCTCATGAGGACCCACCCTCCTATATGTTTAGTTGTTACTTTATTTTGATCTTGGACTACTACCTTATAGCTATAAGGGTAGCCAGTATCTGTACATGATTATAAACATAAGCGTGTCAACGTCAAGTAGGATATGCACAGGCCTCCTTGTGCTATTCGTTCATATTTTGAGACATGGATGCGATTGGCCCCATGACGCTGGCGGCAATCAGGCCGACTGCGCCGCCGAGCACGACGATCATAACCGGTTCAATTATTGAGGCGAGACCATCGATGAGGGTTTCGACTTCCTCTTCGTAGAAATCTGCCACTTTTATGAGTACGGTATCAATTTGGCCTGTTTCTTCACCGACGGCCAGCATCTGGCTGACGATAGGAGGGAAGTTTTTGCTTTTACCGATAGGCTCGCTAAGCGGCTTGCCATTGCGGACTTCATTAGCTGCATCTTTGAGTTCTTGCTCGAAAACTTTGTTGCCGATAGCGCCGCCCGTCACCTCAAGCGCGTCGAGCACACTTACGCCGGCCGACATAAGCGAGGCGAAGGTACGCGCAAAGCGGGCAACGGCCATTTTAATAACAATATTATTAACTACCGGGATGCGGAGCAGTAATTTGTGGAAGTTGTACTTACCCTTGGGGGTCTTGATGTAACGTCTGACTGCGAAGATTGTGCCGCCAAGAACTATCGTTATGGGGATGACATTGCTGGTCATGAAGGTACTGGCGTCCAGCAGGACCTGGGTATATACCGGGAGTTTGGCGTCCTCGCCGCCCATGTCGGTAATAATCTTTCCGATCTTTGGCAGGACGACGAGCATAATACCAAAGAATGACACTATAGTGACGAACATGAGTACCACTGGATAAGCCATGGCGCTCTTCACTTTTTTGCGGATGCTTGCATCGAGCTCTACTTGAAGTGCGAGGCGTTTGAGAATTTCATCAAGGATACCGCCTTCTTCACCGGCCCGTACCATGTTGACGTAGACCTCAGAGAATATGTTAGGATATTTCGCGAAGGAGTCCCCCAGTGGAGCGCCCCCTTCGACGTCTTTGACGATACCTTCAATAGCTACTTTAAGAGTCTGGCTCTGGCAGTCAGTACCAAGGGTCGTGAGTGAGCGAGTAAGGGGCACGCCGGCGCTGATCATGGTGGAGAGTTGGCGAGTAAATATTACGAGGTCGGCTAGCTTGACCTTTTTACTGCCAAAGCTTAGCCCGCCCTTGCCCTTGGCACTACCGCTTGCGGCCTTGACCGCTACCGGGTGAATACCCTGATGGATCAGTGAAGATACCACCGCTTCTTTAGTGGAGCCTTCGACGACACCTTCGATTTCTTTGCCATCCTTAAGTGCTTTGTAGCTGAACTTCATTGAACTTATTGCGCATCTTTCTCTGGATTGTCCAGGTAAAATGAACGGGCAAGAAATAGGACTGTCTTATGGCAAGGCATATTTGGATACGCCGCGATGCAAAATCCGCTAGTTTGCTGTTGGTTTCGACGGAGGGACTGATATAAGGTGTGTACTAAGCTCATGTTATTCTTGTGAAGTTACGCGTAGGACTTCCTCGATGGTGGTCTGTCCACGCAGTGCTTTGACCAAACCGTCGATCTGCATGGTGACCATGCCGTCACTGATGGCAGTTTTCTGGATGTTTTCACTGGTTTCGTTGGTAACGATCATCTTTTGTATCGATGAAGAGTTGTCGAGTACTTCGTAGATACCCATTCGTCCGCGATACCCGGTGTGGTTGCAGTTATCGCAACCATCGGGGTGGGCCTTCCAAAGACGCGTGATGGTCGATTCGGTGCTGCCGAGCTTGGTATCATCTTTGTCACTTTTGCCGACACCATCAGCGTAAGCTTCGTCTTCCAACTCGTGGAGGCGCTTCATAATGCCGTTCTCGCCAAGATGGAAAGTCGACTCGAGCCGCTTAAGGTCGGTGGCCTCAGGAGTATACTTTTCGCGGCAGTCGATACACAGTCGTCGAACCAGGCGTTGTCCAACGACGATGCGTACAGTGCTAGCGATCAGGAACGGTTCTATGCCCATGTCAAGCAAACGCGGCAAGCACGTAGCAGCGTTGTTGGTGTGGAGTGTCGAAAAGACCAGGTGGCCGGTCAGCGCAGCCTGGACTGCGAGCTGTGCAGTTTCACCGTCACGTACCTCTCCTACCATGATAATGTTTGGATCTTGGCGGAGTAGAGCGCGCAGGCCATTTGTAAATGTCATGCCAGCCATGGGGTTCACCTGGGTCTGATTGGCACCAAATATACGGTACTCAACTGGGTCTTCAACTGTCGAAATGTTCACCGAAGGATTGTTCAGGATACTAAGCACGCTAAATAGGGTGGTCGATTTACCAGAACCAGTTGGGCCTGTGACTAGGATCATGCCATGCGGTTGGACCATAGCTTTTTGAATATTCTTTAGCGCGCTACCCCAGAAGCCGAGCTCTTCGAGGGTCGCCGGTTTGGTGGTCTCATTTAGAATACGCATAACGACTTTTTCGCCGTCGACAATAGGCAGGGTAGATACACGCAGGGCATAGACCATACCGGCGACTTCCACTTTGAAGCGGCCATCCTGAGGCGCTCGATGCTCGTCAATCTTTAAGTTTGAGAGGATCTTTATACGTGATACGAGCGCACCGAGTACCTTGCGCGGCAGTTTGTTAGCTTCGCGGAGCACACCGTCGATACGGTAGCGGATGACCACATACCCTTCGCGCGGCTCTATGTGGATGTCAGACGCAGAAGCTTTGACGCCGTATTCGATGATGAGGTTTACGGTCTGGGCTATAGGCGAATCTTCAGCGACTTCATCCTCGGAAATTTCTTCTTCACTTTCCTCAGTTTCGGCTTCGTTTGAAATAACTTTAGTCAGTTCACTCGAGATATTGCCGCGGTATTGTTCGAGGGCTGCCGTGATCATTGAAGCTGGTGCGATGTGTAGCTTGATGTTTGCCCCGAGCTGTTTGCGCAAGAAGTTAATCGACTGGATGTCGTCAGGGTCTTCGAGTGCTATTAAGTAGTTGCCGTCCGGAGCTACGTCAAAAACTACGGCTTTATACTGGCGGGCGATCCGTTCTGGTATGAGTTTTAGCACGTCGCGGCTCAGCTCGCGGGCGTTGAATTCTATATAAGGTATGTCGACTTCTTGAGCGTAGAGCTTCGTCAGGTCTTTTTCGGTGATAACGCTGTTCTTGATCAGGATGTCTTGCAGAGGCTTCTTTTCGGTTTTTTCCTGATCACGGAGTACTTTAATCTGCTCATCGGTAAATTTACCGGTGGACTTCAAAAGTTTTTCAACTAATACGTCAGATATACGCATTAGATACCCACGCTTAAACTGTTTGTCTTGGTAAGTGCACCCATCCTGGCCACATTTTATCAGTATTATGTACAAACATAAACACTTTCGGCGCCACTTATTTTCATATACCTGGTGTTCGAGCGAGTCCAGCGGATACTGACTCTAACCATTCCAGACTTGAGAAGTAACCATAATGGTAATGCTTATATTGAAATACAGTGGTCGAAATGTAAAAAATACTTATTTGTTTGGCTTGAGCATGATGCATCTGTTATAGATTCTTGGTATAATAAAGGTAACATCCAGGAAGGGTTCCAGGGGAAGGTATAAGGGATTGGACTGCTGCGCAGTTTGGACAAGAGACTCTAGTAATAGAGCTGGTATTTTTGCCCAAAATGCGGAGCTGTGAAAGGCCCCCAAAGTATATAACTACTACAAATCTAAGGAGGGTAAAACTAATATGGCGGACGACGCTAAAACTACGAAGGCTGGGGCTGCTAAGGCCGCAGCAGTAAGCGAAGGCAAAAGCAAAGCTTTAGGCCTCGCACTCGAAACTATTGAAAAACAATTCGGTAAGGGCTCGATCATGAAGCTCGGTGAATCAACCCACATAAATGTTGAGACTTTTCCTACCGGATCTATATCTCTAGATTTAGCATTAGGCGGCGGTATACCTCAGGGACGCATCGTCGAGATTTATGGACCGGAGTCCAGCGGTAAGACCACCCTTACTCTTCATGCAATTGCTGAAGTCCAGAAAAGGGGCGGCACTGCTGCTTTCATCGATGCCGAACACGCACTCGATCCATCCTATGCCAAGCGGATCGGAGTAGATGTTGAAAACTTACTGCTTTCACAACCAGATAACGGCGAGCAGGCACTCGAAATTGTTGAAACATTAGTTCGATCCAGCGCCGTCGACCTTATCGTCGTCGACTCAGTCGCCGCACTTGTGCCACGAGCTGAAATCGAAGGTGAAATGGGTGACGCCCACATGGGCCTGCAGGCCCGGCTGATGAGCCAGGCGCTGCGTAAGCTCACTGGTGTCATTTCCCGTTCCAACACCACGGTTATCTTCATTAATCAGATCCGTATGAAGATTGGTGTTATGTTCGGTAACCCCGAGACGACTACCGGTGGTAACGCGCTGAAGTTCTATGCTTCGGTACGCATGGATATTCGCCGGATTTCCCAGATCAAGCAGGGCGATGCGGTTATTGGCAACCGCACCCGTGTAAAGGTGGTCAAGAATAAGATCGCGCCGCCATTCCGCGAGGCCGAGTTCGACATCATGTACAACCAAGGTATTTCTAGGGCTGGCGACATCCTTGACCTGGCTGCGAACCGTAACATCGTTGAGAAGGCCGGTGCCTGGTATAGCTACAACGGTAATAAGATTGCCCAAGGCCGTGAAGCTGCCAAGAATTACTTCACGGAAAATCCGCAGATAATGGAAGAAGTATCCGCCAAAGTCCGCGAAGCTGCCGCCACGGAATAAGCCGGTACCGGTGCCCAGTCATAGTGAATTGGCTTAATATATGAAAATTACGGCCATCAAGCAGCAGGTGAAGCGGCAAGGGCGGTATTCGATATTTGTCGACGAGAAGTACGCTTTTTCCCTCAGTGAGAACGCACTGCTCGATCAAAAGATCCGCATTGGCCTAGAAGTCAGCAAGGAAGAATTGCAGGGCTTTAAGGACGCTTCCAAGTTTGATAAAGCCTATAACCTCACGCTGTCGTATGTCGCGCGGCGCCCCAGAAGTGAATGGGAGCTGCGCGACTATTTTCGCCGTAAAGAAATTGATGAAGAAGCCGGAGAGTTGATACTCGACCGGCTTAAAAACTTCGGGTACATCAATGACGCGGCCTTTGCCCGTAGCTGGGTGGAGAATCGCCGGTTGCTTAAGCCGATTAGCCGGCGGCGGCTGATAATGGAGCTCCGCCAAAAGCATGTGGCCGACGATGTGGTGCGACAGGTACTTGAAGAAGACGAAACGACCGACCGGGATACTTTGAGACAACTGGTGGAGCGCAAGCGCAAACAGTCCCGCTACCAGGACGACCAAAAACTCATGCAGTATCTCGTGCGCCAGGGCTACGGCTATGACGACGTCAAATCAGTGCTAAAGAACCAAGAAGAGTACTAGTACGGTGAAAAAGCAGCCCGGGCAGCGAATTCATTTCGGCTACTAAGCTGGCGCCGTCGCACCAGCGGGAGCGGTCTTCAGAAGATCATTGATAATGATTCTTTTTGGTGTGGTTTCGTGTACCTGCGAACGGTCAACGCTAAGATTGCCGCCGGTGAAGCTCTTGAGGATAGACTGCGAGACGTATATTTTCTGAATATACATCGTGGCGCTCTCAAAGGCATAGTCGGCAACTTTGCCTACTTTTTCACGGCTGACTGTCTCTACGGGCTTCCCCATGAGTTCGAAATTTATATTTAGCACATCCTTCAAACGAACCAAATCGTCCTCTTCGGCGAGGACGTCAAAGTCATTGACCACTACTCCTTGAGGAAGAATGTCGCGGATATCCTGATACAAAAGGATGAGCTGCCGTTTATCAACATTGTCCTGGCAGTAGAACCCTTCCATCTTGAGGTTGTTTGGATTAATTATAGGAGAGACTATCTGGGCGATAGGGGAACCGGTTCTGAGCGAGAGAACATTTTTGCCGATTACTGATTCAGACAATAGCAACATATATCTTTAAGTATATACCGTACTGGGGGTCCAATAAAACGGCCAAAGAGTAGATAGTTGTAATAAATGAATATTGAAACTGCTGCTGCTTGCAAGGTACATTGGGCGCGCCTACAATGCCAGGCATGTCTCGGGTAGCGCAACACTTGAGAGTGGGGATAGCGCTACTCTCTGTGCTACTACTCATATGTCTGCCACTCCAAGCTACTGCCGCAAGCCCTTCCTTTCTTTCGTCCAGCATCCCCAAAGTTATCATCACCGAGCTCCAAACGGCAGGTGACACCTCAAGTCAGGAATTTATAGAAATCTATAATCTGACAGACGTCGATATAGATTTTGCGGACACCGTGCACGGCGGTAAAGAGCTCTGGAAACTGCAATTCTTTAGCGCCGCAAATACGAGCACTGGCGCGCCCGACTGGTCAAAGCCTAGTGCGACGATTTCTTTGCAGGGAACTATACCAGCGGGAGGGTACTACTTGTTGGCGAGTACGGGTTACCTGCCGGGCGGCATCGATGCCGACCAGGAGTATAATCCGCGCTTGTCAGACACTGGCGGAGGTCTCCAGATCGTCACGACCACCACGACCACTACTACTGCCTACGACCACCTTATGTGGAAGCAAAGCAGTGCTGACAAGCCGCTAGTCCGTGGGCAATGGCCGACACCTGCCGCTAAGGCCAGCCTGCAGCGATTGCCCAACGATGAAGACCTGTACCAAAACACCGATAATAGTTTGACCGATTTTGTGGCTGCTGCTGAAATTTCACCAAAAGATATGTGGCGTCCCGTTGTGGTCGAAGAGATCGTTCCAATAGAGCCGACAACGCCCCCAATTGATGAGGAGGAGCCAATAGGGCTGGAAGAACCGAGTATTCCTGAAATCGTCGGGAATCCAGCGGAGCTCATGTCACCGTATTTGACTGAATTGCTGCCCAATCCCGCCGCACCACTGAAAGACGAAACAGATGAGTTTATCGAGCTATATAATCCAAATGAAGCCGCATTCAACCTGAAGGGTTACACATTGGAAGTAGGTACGACAACCTTACATGATTTTACTTTCACCGAAGACTTTATAGTACCTGGTCGGACATACACGGCCTTTTATTCTAAAGATACGCGCTTGTCGCTTACCAATACTGGCGGGCAGGCACGTTTGCTGGGACTAGAAGGCAATGTGTTGAGCGAGAGCCAGCCGTACACTAGCGCCGACGATGGCATGGCGTGGGTATTCGCTGATGGAATCTGGCAATGGAGCGCGAATGCGACACCGGGTCTTATAAATAGTGTCACG
>JAQGGU010000058.1 GCA_028289265.1 Candidatus Saccharimonadota bacterium
ATCTACACTAGCCATCATCTGATCAGGGCCTTTTATACATAAATTGTGGCCATGCTCTTTTGCCCGACGTCTGCTATCACGCACTACGTTCTTTACAATTTTCATAACATTAGTAATCTTTTTATGAAGCTGGATGCGATTCAGATCAAGTTTCGCTACATCTAGCAGATTATTCATAATTGTTATTTCAGACTCATTATTTTTATATGCTACGGTGAGTGCTTGACGTTGTTGATCATTGAGGTCTCCCATGTAGCCGTCAAGCAGCAAACCAATATACTGCTTAACGTTCGTAGCTGGAGTTCGCAGTTGGTGTGAAGCAAGTGATAAAAATTCGTTTTTAGTACTCTCAAGTGCCCGCTCGTGAAGAATGGCGTGCCGGAAATACCAGATTATCGCCACGCAAGTGGCTAATATGAGCAATGACATAGCCACCGCCACGCCTAGAGCTCGCCGAAGGTTCGCTTCGGAGCGCTCTTGCATTGGGCCAATATTTTTAAGACCAAAGGAGGAAATACTCGTGATTGCAGTACGTAACTGCATCATGTATCCTTCGCGTTCACCATCCAAAAGAATGGCTTGAGCAGACTCAAAGCCCTGGTTAGTTCGCGCATCAACGGCCGAACGCATATGTCCTAGCTCCCGCTCTACAAGTGATTCGAGATGCTTAACCTGTGAATCTTCAATTAGTAAGTCCGGGTTATCGCGCAGTAAATTTATATTGGGAGGTACCCGTTCTACGGCTGCAGTGTAATTTGCAAGGTGTTTTTGGTCGCCAGATATAATATAACCGCGCGTGGAGTTTTGCACGTCTTGTACACTCGCAAGCAAGTCCTGCAAGACAAAAGCCGTACCCACGGCACGCGATCCGTGTGTGGTCAGCGTGTGTAACCCGACAAGGGTATACGTTAGATACATAAGAGCCGCAATTGTGGAAATTACCAAAAAGCTCAGTATGGCGAGTAATTCTTTGTTTAAGTAGCTCCAAGCGGACTTAATATGCATATGATTTCTTTATTTCATGTTACCTACCACTATACCATTTCTTGGTGGCTCCGGTTTTACAATACAGCCACAAAGGAATACAATAAAGTGAGTTAACAGGGGACAACATGACCAAAGTTCTGATTATTGAAGACAATGAAACTCTTAACGAAGCCTATAAGTTAATCCTCGAAAAAGATGGACATGAGGTTACTACTGCCTTTAATGGCGAGGAGGGCCTGGAGAAATTAAAAGAGCTCTCCCCTGACCTTATACTGCTGGATATGCTAATGCCCAAAATGGATGGCTTAGAGTTTTTACGCCATTTCACGCCAAGCAAGTACCCTAAGACCACTATTATCATTCTCAGTAACCTCAATGAGGACGAACAAGTCGAAGAAGCCCGCAAACTTGGTGCTCATCGCTACATACTGAAGGCAAACACTTCTCCCCGTGAACTAGCCGTTAAGGTAAACCACATTATTGGGAAAGTTTAATCCTTCAGGATCATGAAACAAATAAAGAGCCCCTGATACGGGGCTCTTTATTTTATATACGTAGTACGACTTTAGGCGGCCGGATGGCGCGTACTGCGGCGGAAAAGGTTGAAGAGGAATAGAAGCACTACTGCGCCGAGCAACGCAACTAAGAAGCTGCGGAGGTTGAATCCATTCACTCCAGAACTACCGAATGCTTGCATAATCCAACCACCGAGGAATGCACCGACTATACCGACAACGATGTTGCCGATAGCACCTTGTTCGGCATTACGTCCCATAATAATAGATGCAATCCATCCGACAAGGGCGCCGAAGATAATATAGAGAATTATACTCATTTTAGTTTGTCCTTTCGTTACGTTAATTACACAATTGTTAGCATGCTGGCGGGTACGCAAGATATGGCATCATCACGAAGGCCAGGACGGTAACGGGTGCGTGGCGCCGACAAAGCACCGCGCCGCACATCGGCATCGTCCGTATACGACCGAGCGATAATAGCTTCAAGTCTGGCAGCTCGTGGTTTACTTAAGCGCACGGTGCGCTGATACTCACGAAGTTGCATATAGGCTTTTACACTATGGTCAACCATGATAACATCCCCTCCCTTAGCATCTAACGCCGCTCACATTTGCGTAACCGGCTTATCCAACTTAATGTTTTTACATCAGTTGGAATACCTTCATAGTAAGAGAATATTACAAAATGCTCAGCGAAATATTTTGCTAAGCCACTTAAAAACTTTAGAGATTACTGACTACCATTTTTAGTGGATATCAATACGTATAAAGCCCTCGGCGTAACGCACCCCGACGTCTTGGCCTAATCGGCCGGCAAAATCACGCATCATTTGTTCTACCGTTGGGAGGCCCGGAATTTGGCTTGCATGGGCTGCAAGCGCCTGTATTTTCTTATCAAAGGTATCTGATATATCAATGTAACAATTTTGTTGCTGGAAATTAGTTAACAGCACAGTCGCAACTTTGTGCGGCGCGAGCCCTTCATTATGAAATAGCTCTGGAAAGCTCATATGATCTCGAGCCAAAGGATATAGAGCGTCTAGTGTCGCCTGGCCAGCCGCCCTATGGTCAGGATGGTTAATAAAGCCCCTCTCGACGTCATAGAGCATACCAGGGTCCATCGTAATCACGGTATCAGGGCGTACTTTACGAATTACACGAGCAATATCCCGCTTCACGTCCATGGAAACCATCAAACAGCCATCTTCATAATCACAGAAGAAAACATCAGCCACGCCAAGAATTTTCGCAGCTGCGCGTTGTTCGTTCCGACGAAGTTCCGTTAGGTCTTCCGGCTTAGCCGATAGATCTTCCGAGCCTTTGTTGCCATTTGTCAAAATAAGGTAATAGACTCTAGCGCCCCGGGATGCCCAGTACGCTATAGTACCGGCCGCGCCAAAATCGAGGTCGTCTGGGTGAGCAGCGACTCCAAGTACTATCTTCGGGACTTCTGTTTGATATGCTGGGTTCTGGGCCATATAACTTTTCCGCGTACCGTTCGTGATTCCAGCCAGCCAAAATGGCGGCTATCAGTGCTATACGCGCTATTATCGCCCTCTAAAAAGATTTTGTCGATAGCTACTCGAGTAATTCGTTTAACCTTTTCAATGCCTTCGTGATCAAGAATCACCACATCGCCCGCTTTGAGAGTACGATAGACACGAGTAGCAACTACTACACTGTCAGGCTTAAGCGCCGGCAACATACTTACACCAACTATGTGGCGTATCAGAAACATGTCTATGCCTTTTTAGTTTCCCAGAAAATCTTTGCTATTTCGTCAATCTGGTCGAGCAGCTTTTGCCCTTCTTCCGGCTCGACATGGTGCTTGCACTCACCTGCTTGTTTGGTAGCCTTCCAAAATAAGTCGTGTAGGTTTGGATATTTTTCGAGGTGTTCAGGTTTAAAATAATCTGTCCACAATACCCACAGATGCCGCTTGACAAGCTCTGCCCGTTCTTCTTTTATAAATAATGCACGCGTCTTGCCAACTTCGTCGTATCCATCGTATTTCTTCATGATAGCCAAAACACTTTCGGCTTCGATCCTCGCCTGAGCGGGGTCATACACACCACATGGCAAATCACAGTGCGCATAAACTGGCTTAATAAATGATAGCTTCATAAGTTTGTCCCCTTTTACTGTATAAACTCATTGTACAGCTTACCGGGGGCGCTAAGAAGGATGTTTACTGTTATAGGCGCGCCATTTTAGGATTTCGGCGTGATGACCGTTTAGAAGTACATCGGGCACCGGCATGTCTTTGAAAACTGATGGGCGGGTATACTGCGGGAACTCGATATTCTCGTCATCTTCCTGGAAAGACTCTATATCTATACTTGTCTCACCGCCAAGTACGCCAGGCATAAGGCGAACTAC
>JAQGGU010000071.1 GCA_028289265.1 Candidatus Saccharimonadota bacterium
AGCACCGCTTGGTGATCGCGATGCTTGATGCCGATAATGTTCAGGCAGTGGACTTCCTGAGTAATAAAATTGGCCGGCCCTTGAAGGTGTACGCCGCTAGTGAAGCGGGTATTCGCCAGGTGCTCAAGCAGTACCAGACAAATATCAATGACGAAGTCATGGGAGCGATGAGTGCCATCAGCGGCGATTTGGGCAATGCGGCTGCAAATGCCGAGGCGGCCGATAAGCAGAACACCACAGCTAAGCCCGAAAAGAGCATTACTACTATCGTGCAGGACTCGCCGATCAGTAAGGCGCTATCTACAATACTTGAATACGCAGCTACGCATAATGCCAGTGACGTTCACATCGAGCCCCTGATTGACGCCCTCAAGATCCGTTGCCGTATCGATGGTGTGCTCCGGGAAATTATGAAATTGCCAAAAAGCACTGAGCCACCGCTTGTTTCCCGTATCAAAATTTTGTCGAATCTAAAGATAGATGAACACCGTGTGCCGCAGGATGGTGAATTCAGTATCAATGTGGCCGGCCGCGACATCGACCTTCGTATCGCGATCTCGCCGGTTGTCTGGGGAGAGCAGGTGGTGATTCGTTTGCTCGACAAGTCAGGCACCAGCTTGATGCTTGAGGAAATGGGTTATCATGGCCGGGCGCTCCGCACTATCAAAGATGGCTTGAAGCAAACTAACGGCATGATCCTAACGAGTGGTCCTACCGGCTCCGGTAAGTCGACCTCGCTCTACGCACTACTGAATGCCATAAAGAGTGATGACGTCAATATCGTGACACTCGAAGACCCTGTCGAATATAAGATGCAAGGGGTTAACCAGATCCAGGTAAACGCCGACGTGGGCCTGACGTTCTCAGCGGGTTTGCGCTCTATCCTGCGTCAGGACCCTGACATTGTGATGGTAGGAGAGATTCGTGACAAGGAAACGGCCGAGCTGGCCGTGCAGGCTGCCTTGACAGGCCACTTAGTCTTCTCGACACTCCACACCAACTCCGCTGCCGGTATCTTGCCTCGTCTACTTGACATGGGTATTGAACCATTTCTTATCGCGAGTACAGTCCATACAGTCATTGGCCAGCGTCTGGTGCGCCGCAATGCTGCTGACATGGAGCAATATACTTCCAGTAAGGTGGAAGTGGAAGCAATCCATAAGGCGTTAGCTGGTATTTTGCCCAAAAAAGAGGCGGATCGAAAGAAAGCCGCCGAAGATATGGGCTACGAGACCTTGCCACTGCTAGGGGATAACGCTTATACTTTAACTAAGGGCAAAGATAGCCCGGCAGCACCTGGTGGGTATAAGGGCCGAATGGGCATCTATGAGGTCTTCAGTATCTCTGGTGAGATCCAGGATCTTATCCTCAAGCGCTCTACCAGCGCGGAAATACAAAAAGTAGCTATGGCTCAGGGCATGGTAAGTATGCGCGAAGACGGGTATCTTAAGGCGTTAGCTGGTAAGACAACCATTACCGAAGTAAACAGGGTGGCAGCCACCGATATTGCATAAGGAAAGAACATATGACACACATGATAAACGTATACATAACAGCAGTCATGCATAGCCGGAAGGCTCTGAGCCGTGCTTCCTACATAGTCTGCCATAAGGGAGGGATTTTGTAATGGCGGGACAACCACGAATTGAGATTTTACTTGAGGAAGTCATCAAAAAACGAGCTTCCGACCTTCACTTGCAGGTCGGATTGCCACCGATGCTTCGTATTGATGGGGCACTTGTCCCACTGTCTGGAGCCGATCTCTTGACGGACGAAACAGTGGAGACGCTGATTTTCGCCATCTTAGATGAAGACCAAAAACAGATTTTGCTGAAAGACAAAGAGTTCGACTTCAGTTTTGCTTTCGGTGATCTGGGACGCTTCCGTGTCAATGCCTTCCACGAGCGGGGCAACCTGGCGGCTGCCCTCCGTCTTATTACTAACGAATTGCAAACTGTCGAGCAACTGGGCTTGCCTCCGATAGTTAATAAGTTTACCGAGTATCCCCGCGGGTTAGTCCTGGTGACCGGCCCGACCGGTTCAGGTAAGTCAACTACGCTGGCCGCCATGATCCACAAGATCAACCAGGAACGTGCTACGCACATCATCACCATTGAAGATCCTATCGAATACACCCACAAGTCCCGGAAGTCAGTAATCGTACAGCGAGAAGTGCACTATGATACATACTCATTCTCGGCAGCGCTCCGTTCTGCGCTTCGTGAAGATCCTGACGTGGTGCTTATTGGTGAGATGCGCGACCTTGAGACGATCGCTTCAGCCATTACTATCGCTGAAACCGGACACCTTGTGTTCGCGACGCTACACACCAACTCCGCCGCCCAGAGTATCGATCGTATGATCGATGTCTTCCCGCCGCACCAACAGCCGCAGGTACGCGCCCAGTTATCCAATATATTAGCGGCTATTGTCTCGCAGCGACTGGTACCGGCTATCGGTGGTGGTCGTATTGCCGCAGCAGAAATTATGATTGCCACGCCAGCAGTCCGTAACATCATACGGGAAGGCAAGTCACATCAGCTTGACGCCGTAATCCAGACAGGTGCGGAGTTCGGTATGCAGTCAATGGACCGCACGCTTGTGTCGCTTATCCACGCCGGTACTATTACCTATGATGAGGCTCGTAATTACGCCATCGATATCGATGAGCTAGACAGGTTGATGAGAAGCTAATATGAACCTACGCGATAGTTTAGGAGGCCAAAAGACATGCTAGTCTACCAATACGTGGCGCGTAACCCGATAACAGGGGAGCGAGTAAAGTCGGATGTGCAAGCTGATAGTGAAAAGTCAGCGCTGCGGTTGATTCGCCAAGAGGGTTTAGTACCTATCAATTTGTCTCTGGCCAATTCGGCCGGCGGCGGTCTGTCGAAGTATTTTAATAAAGTTAAGACTAAAGACCGCGTGCTTTTTTCGAGGCAGCTGTCCACGCTTATCGATGCCGGTTTGCCGCTACTACAGAGCCTACGCAACGTAAACGGACAGACGACGAACAAGTCACTGAAGACAGTGATCAGTGCTGTCATTAGCTCGGTTGAGGGTGGCTTGGCTTTGTCGGCATCTCTCGCCAAACACCCGGAAGTATTCAACAAAGTCTATATCAATATGGTCGCTGCCGGCGAGGTATCGGGGACACTAG
>JAQGGU010000088.1 GCA_028289265.1 Candidatus Saccharimonadota bacterium
CTTATCCGGGGTGTATTTCACAGCATTAGACAACAGGTTCTGTACTACCATTCGTAGTAACTGAGGGTCTGTCACTATGCGGGGTAGCTGCGGTGCTACTTTTGCAGTAACAGTTTGCTGTTTTGTCATTATCTGCGGCCCGAGCTCCTTGCGGATATCTTCCGCAAGAGTAGCCACGTCTACCGGCTCTGGCTTATTACCAAGCTTGCCAAGGTTGAGGCGCGACACATCAAGTAGCGCGTCGACGAGTTCAACCATCCGCCGGTTGCCATGATGAATCTCTTCAAGGTACTCTCTTTGCTCCTTTTTGATCGGACCTGCGTCTCCATCCAGCAACATTTCGGTATACCAGTTGATAGCCGATAAGGGCGTACGCAATTGGTGCGAAGCTATAGACACGAATTCAGTCTTCGCCTGGTCGAGGGCCCGTTCTTTCGAGACATCGCGGAACACGATAATAGCCCCCAGAATCTCTCCGGTATCACTCCGGATTGGTGCTGCCGAATCTGATACGGCCACCTTACTGCCATCCTTCCGTGTCAGAATCGTATCCTCCTGTATAGAAGCAACCTTGCCCTTGAGGGCAGTTTTTATAAAGAGATTACATTCCGACCCCTTATCAGAACTCGTAAACGACAATATGTCGTCGTAGGCCGCACCTATTGCTTCAGCTGCCGAAAAACCCGTTAACTGTTCTGCCGCCGGGTTAAACAAGGTAATTCGCTCATTGCGGTCGACAGCGAATACAGCATCGCCAATACTTGACAAGATGGCATCATCTTTTTGTTGGAGACTTACTGCACGGTTCCGTTCGATGCGAAATTCCTCCGTCATTTTAGTCGCAAGTGTCACTGCTCGCTCCCGGCGTCGTGCCAACGACATTACCAAAGCCCCGCCAAGCGCCGCGAAGACGGTAGTACTTGCAAGGACTAGGGTCGGAACTAAGCGCGCCGACGTCGATTGGCCAAACGAAGGACTGGTATACATCAACAAATCCCACTTCTTGCCAGCTAACGTCAAGCTATCCTGGCTAACCCTGGCGCTGGATAGAGCAGCCTGATCGGTGTGATAATCATATATGTTTTCTTTGGTTTCATTATTCCTTACAACAAAGCGCACGCCATCCCCCGATACACTCTTGAAGATGTCATCGAACAATTTCTTATTCTCAAATACTGCGAATACTCCACCCGCGAACTGCGCACGGCGCCCTTCCACCGTAACAGGCTCCCCGCCATCCTGCCCCAACTCGTAGAGAGGCATGGAAATAAAGAATCCTCGTATAGGCACGGCATCTGCCCTCGTCGCGAGGTTCACCACCTGACTCGACACTGGTAGACCTTTGTCTCTTGCTGCCAATAATGTACTTAACCGGCTGGCGTCCGTGCCGAGATCATACCCATGACTTGTCGATACTTTTTGTGGCTCAAAATAGGTTACGGGATATAAAACTGGGTTTTTTGATTCAGGGTATATTTGATAATTCGTATACTCGGGGTAAATAGGGGCTGCCTGCCTGCGGATGTCACGAATAAACGTCTGCTTTTGCGATGCCGTCACCATTCTTATTATAGATACGCCCCTAAGGCCAGGATATTTTTCGATTAGCTGCGTATTGTTGAAATATGAATGAAATTCAGCTGCGGTTACCTCTTCCTGAGATTCCATAAATCCCTTGAATCCATATAATGCATCAATATAAGACGCCATACGGTTAACTATTGCGGTATGAGTAGCGTCAAATTTGTTTGTAACTGCGGTATTAGTATTTCCTTCCATGCTCTCTTTGGCTTGCTGCCATGCCAATCCGCCAAATCCCATGATAACTATAAAAACTGCGATAGCAGGCCAGTACGTCGTAAAGGTACGGAGGAATTTCTCAAAAACAGGCAGTGGTTCATTTAAATACTGGAGCCCATAGTTAAGCAGCAAAAACGCAATTGTAGAGTTGAATACTGCGGGCGCCATTCCATTAATGTTGTAAAGTGTCGGGAAACCAAATAGAAAGCCGACACAAACACTTATAGCTAGAATAAAAAGCAGGATCGAAAGACTATGGAAGACCACTTTCTGCCAATGGCGCTGTGGACGCAGTAGCACCATAAAGGACATGACACTGACTAATGTAAACGCTACGCCAGTTGCCACAGATCCGGGAGCCGGATTCTTGCCAGAGAACAGCCAAAGGTCAGTTCTCACATCGATACCAAAATGGCTTCTTATAATAATACTCAGACCATACAGGCCGACGATACCCGCAATGCTCAGCGATAGGTATTTTATATGCAAAGCTTGGCGCGAAGGCAGGGCAAGCAACATGTTAAAACTAATTATTATAAGCAGCAAGGCCGTGACAGGATTCATTGGGGACTGGCCAGGTAAGAACGACTTTAATAGGTCAATATCGAACTGCCAGCCGAAAAGAGCTGCCACTGAAATCGAACTGACCATTAAAGCCACACCCGACACTATCCCAAAGGAGTTTGTTTTTTTCTCGCGAGCTGGTTTTAGTAACCACTTTTGCGCGTGCTCACTATCTTCAAAGAATCGTGTCGACTTCGTTGTACCGGTGATAAGTCCAATATAATATGCCACTCTTCGCACTTGGCCGGTGGCTCCAACGATAGCAATTTTTTCGAATAAGCTGTGGGGCAAACGCAAAATCGATAATCGGGAACCGTTTGTCTCTCCCTCAAGCTTACTCATATCTATCAGTAGGCGTACCGGCCTGTGCGTCTTGATGAGAGGTCGGATGAGCTGCATACTCCGGGAAAGAAAACGGTCAGTCTCCTTCTTATTGAGGTAACCCTCCATGCGGGCATAGAAAATACCGTTATCAAGCAGGCGCCCCTCAGCAGAGCCGCGGCTTTTTTCAGCTTTTTTCGTGCGGC
>JAQGGU010000006.1 GCA_028289265.1 Candidatus Saccharimonadota bacterium
GCTCACTATTTATGAACTCTCCGGGTATCTTCGATTTGTTTTGCGAATAAGTTTCCGGATTAGAATCTGGAATGGAATTATCCATCAATCCCTTATCGGGGTAAGCTTTTTCTGTTGAGGATTTTACGTCTTGTGCAGACGTTAAGCCTTTAGGAGCATTCACTTTTCGAAATACAGTCCAGCCAATTCCACCAATCAACATAATAACTACGACAATAATCAAAATACCCGCTACACCGAATCCGAATTGATTTTTATTCATATCAGCAGTGTAGTTGACTGAGTGATTGATGTCTATACTGCTTATGCTTGGCTGCCCATCGTTGACGTACTTCGCAACTATAAATACTCAACCGAGTTAATTATGGTGTCGAAAACAGATTTATAAGTTTCATCATACTGTTCCTTGGCATTGGAAGGTTGAAAAATAAACTTAACTGGCGTCTTGTCTTTAATGTCAATTTCAACAGTAAATGTTTGTCCAGCTCCGCCATACGGTTCGTTGGTATAGCTGAAAGCCCTTCTGCCTTTCAAGGTAAAGTCCTGTATATTAGTGCTTTGAGGACGATTATTCGGATCGGTGACAGAAGCCCTGTCTTCGTCGTAAGTAAAGGCAATACGGGCGGCCATGACAGTAATCACTGTTCCTGTATACCCGACCGAGCTGTTATTGTTATCTTTAATTTCCTTGTAGTCTGGGGATTGTAACCTAAAGAGGGTTGCGATTTTCGAGGACTCGTCAACGACATTCCATTCTTTAGGATAGGAAAATTTGATTCCCATCTGCTGGTCCGTGAATATTCCGCTAGCCGTTGATTGACTTGTATTATTTCTCCCAGAAGTGTCGTTAATAGGAAGCGTACTGGGTTGAGAAATTTGATAAATAGCCCAACCTATACCAGTAGCTAAAATAAGAAATAATATTCGAATTATACTTACGGGAAGATTTAGATTTGAAACTATATTCTTCATAAAGATAGTATAACAAACAAAAAGAGCCACTCTCGTGACTCTTTTAAGCATAAGCTCTTTGGCTGGGGATGAGGGATTCGAACCCCCGATCTCGGGACCAGAACCCGGTGCCTTACCACTTGGCCAATCCCCATTGATTGATTAACCCCGGTGATTATAGCGGAAACCTGGCAAAAAATCTAGAGGGGTGTTATGCTGCTAAGCGTTAACAACTTATAAATATACAGAGGCAGCGAAAGTTCTAGCTTTGTGACCTGCCAGCAACCTGCTTATTTCAAGTAAGGTGCTCCATCTAGCCCGCATATACGCGGGGAAGATATTGATTCTTTTTCGATGTCCTTTCTCGCCGGTATGCAAGAAAGGACATTTTTATGCCAAATACTATCAACAGCGCCACGCTTTTTACGAGCGAGTCGGTCTGTGCGGGACACCCTGACAAAATTTGTGATGCCATCAGCGATGCCATTGTTGACGCTGCGCTCGCCCAGGATCCGCACAGTAGAACAGGTATCGAAACGGTCGCCGGTGCTAATAGAATAGCGCTATTTGGAGAAATCAAAACGACGGCTGATATAAATTTTGAAAAGATCGTACGCCAGAAAGTGGCCGAACTTGGCTATACCGAGCCAGCATGGGGTTTTAGTGTGGAATCTGAATTCAGTAATGATGTGCATCAGCAGTCACCGGAGATTGCGCTAGGGGTTGACCGGGCTGAGGACATCGGGGCGGGCGACCAGGGTATGATGTTTGGCTTTGCCTGCGATGAGACTCCAGAGCTCATGCCTCTGCCTATCGCTTTAGCGCATGCTCTGGCACGGCGCATAGATGAAGCGCGGATTAGCGGCGAGCTGACATGGTTACGGCCAGATGGCAAAGCTCAGGTAACTGTTCGTTACGAAAATGGCAGGCCGGTAGCCATAGAAAAAGTCGTGGCAGCCGTTGCGCACAATGAGGAAACTACAGCAGAGCAGGTACGCGCCGATCTTATTAAGACGGTCATCGAACCGGTGATTACAAGTTATGAGTTTGCGCTACCAGCAGATGAAAACATTATCATCAACGGCACGGGGCTGTGGCACATTCCTGGCCCGGAATCAGACGCTGGTCTCACCGGACGTAAGATTGTCGTCGACACCTATGGTGGTTACGCCCGTGTCGGCGGAGGCGCTTTTAGCGGCAAAGATCCTAGCAAGGTGGATCGTTCCGGCGCCTATGCTGCCCGCTATATTGCTAAGAATATCGTAGCTGCAGGCCTTGCTACCAAATGCGAAGTGGGACTGGCTTATGTCATAGGACAACCGCTGCCGCTGATGCAGACCATCGATACCTTTGGCACGTCGACTGTCAGTGAAGAAGAGTTGTATGCGTTTAAAGATAAACTCATCGATACATCTGTAAAGGGCATAATCGACACTCTAGACTTGGCGCGTCCTATCTACGGTCAGACCAGTGCCTATGGCCACTTCGGCAAAAGCGACTTGCCTTGGGAAAAAGTCGTCAAAATCTAATCAGCTTTTGGTAAAAAAGTCGGCGTCCCCGAGTTCTGACGGTAAAAAGCCGGCTTCGTGTTTGAAGTCGGCTTCCCATTTGTAGCCCTTCTGATAACCCAAGTCACCCATAAGTTTTGTCGGTGCGTTACGAAGGTGCAATGGCACGGGTGCGTCGGGATGCTCTTTGGCGGCTGCTTGTGCGGCATACATAGCATCAGATACTTCGCGCGATTTAGTTGTTTTTGCTAGTACCGATGCGCAGTGAAAAAGGTTGTACTGGCACTCTGGCATGCCAATACGCTCCACTGCCTGGAAAGTAGAGACGGCTAGGTTAAGAGCAGCAGGAGCCGCAAGCCCAATATCTTCTGAGGCAAATATCACCATGCGACGAGCTACGAACTTCGGATCTTCACCAGCTTGCAGCATACGTGCCAAGTAGTAGAGTGCGGCACTAGCGTCAGAACCCCGCATGCTTTTTATGAAAGCACTGATGATGTTGTAATGATTCTCGCCATTTTTATCGTAGCCTGGGACGCGCTTTTGCGCGGCGGTTTTGACTATCTCCGGAGTGACAGTACCTTTCGTCAGTTGTAGTGCAAGTTCGAGATTGCCGAGAGCCACGCGGGCATCACCGCCGGATACTTCTGCCAGCAAATCGATGCTTTCTTTTGGCAGCCGTTTTGCATTGAGCTTCTCAGTTTTTGTGGCTTCAGTAAGTATGGCAATTATGTCTTCGCGTGTTAGCGGCTCAAGCACCAGTACGCGGCTGCGGCTAAGCAGCGGAGTGATGACTTCAAAACTTGGATTCTCGGTAGTAGCGCCGATAAGTATGATCGTCCCGTCTTCTACGTGGGGCAAGAATGCATCCTGTTGAGCCTTGTTGAAGCGATGAATCTCGTCAATAAATAATATCGTCTTCATACCAAGACGGCGGTTTTGCTCGGCGCGCTCCACGGCTTTCATGACATCGGCTTTGCCGGATGTCACTGCGCTCAGCTCCATGAATTCTGCTTCCGTCTCCCTGGCGATTATGCGCGCCAGCGTCGTTTTGCCGCTACCAGGCGGACCCCATAGTATCAGGCTGGTGGGTTGCTTCTGTTCTATGATTTGACGGATTATTTTTCCGGTGCCAACAAGGTGCTTCTGACCTACTACATCCTTCAAGTGTTGCGGTCTTAAACGTTCTGCTAGCGGTTGGTTCTGCATAGTGTATAGTATATACGGTGAAAGATTTTATCAGACATTTTTGGTTCTCCGGCAGCCTTACATTGATCGCTTTACTAGCAGTTTTGCTCGGCCGGGGCTGGGCTGCTGCGGGCATTACGCTCGTGCTGCTGGTAATAGAAGTAGCTTTCAGTTTTGACAATGCCGTCATCAACGCCAAAGTACTCGCCAAGCTTTCTAAATTCTGGCAAACACTGTTCTTGACAGTTGGTATTTTGATTGCCGTTATCGGTATGCGCTTAGTATTTCCAATCCTTCTCGTTGCTGTCACTGCTGGCCTCTCATGGTCTGAAGTAGTTCGGGTAGCTCTAAACGACTCCGCTGCTTATGCGCACTATATTGAGGAAGCGTATCCTTCGATTGCGGCTTTCGGTGGTGCGTTCCTGTTGATGTTAGCGCTCTATTACTTCTTTGATAAAGAACGTCACGTCCACTGGTTGCCTTTTGAAGCGTGCCTACAAAAGCTGGGACACTGGTGGTTGCCGCCTATAATTGCTTTCATTATTCTTGGTATCCTGGCGGCCTTGCCGATGAACACTCACGCTTCTGAGACGTTGAAAGCAGGCTTCCTCGGTGTGGTCGTGTATGTCGCGATGCAACTTATTCTTGCGGCAG
>JAQGGU010000027.1 GCA_028289265.1 Candidatus Saccharimonadota bacterium
TCCAACTGAGCAAAGTACACCTGCTTCTCCACCCTTGGAGTTTCACGAACGACCGACCACAAATTTTAGCGCCAGTGATTGCTGGAGTGACTCGCATGGTTGGGCCGTACAGATTGATAATAGGTCCGAAGAAGCTGGACGCGTACCGGAAGATGACTTCTCGGTTGGTGTGTCCCAAAAAGAGCGTGACCCTGAAGGTAGGCCTGTCTTCGTGGCCGGGGCTACTATGCGTCGGCTCGGAAGTTATACCTTTGAACTGGCGACCGCTAACCACAAGTCGGGTGAGACGACCATAGTAGACTTAAATGAAAGTGCCTTTTCAGAGGTGCAACCGGCGGAAGAGGGTTACGACGTAATCTTCGCTGCCCGTAAAGGTGACGATGGTAGCAGTTACTTTACCGTCAACTGCGTTCCAGAATTTGAATTCTTTGGCGATCAGGTCCCGATCCCTGTAACGCCAGATATGATTGTGCCTCCTGAAGAGCCATCCCCAGTAGATATCACTCAGATATAGTCCGCCTTATCACCCGCCTTTGATGCGGATACGTTTCCATATCATCCCGTCGAATAGAAGATGGCTGAAATAGCCTACGACCGCTGCTCCGTAAAACAGCAGGGCCGTATCGATCAGCGCTGAATTGTTGAGGTATGGTATGAGAAAAATGGGGCTGGGTATGAGGATCATGGCGAGCTTGCTATGCGTCCAGCCGCGGTGCTTGCCGACTATAGGCGCCATTGCAAGCAAACCGAGATACGCCGCGGCTTCAATACGGCCGTCCAGTATGAGTAAGATATCTGCCGTAAGCGCCAAACCATAAAAGATGTTTTGCCCTTTTGAATTGGTGTCGATATCCGGGAATAAGCCGAATAAAATCGCAACTACAAACAACCCCGCCAGCAATTGTTCGTTGCTGAGGAGGTTATGTGTGTTGTCGAGTATGGTGGGAGGGGCGACTGCCAATACGCCGACATAGGCCGCGTTGCATACGGCTGCACCGATAATATGGCCTTTATATCCTGGCATAAGCAGTATTATAGTCCAAGTAGGGTGGCGCCAACAGCGGCAATCATACCAAGTATGCCGAGCAGCTTGCGAAAACGGCTGCGGCCGCCGCGAAATTCCTGGAAGCCCCAATACAGTAGGGATACAAAAGCGATTACCGCAAAAGTCTTTTGGACAAAGCCTGGATAAATGGCAACGCTCAGCACGACCGATATCATAAAAATTATCAACGGCAGATTGGGTACTTCAGCAATTACGAAATTGCCTCGGCGGGTGGTAAGGTCTCGGAATAGCCAGTTTATGTAGTAACGCACTCGTGCCATATCAGTACATTGTACCGTACTTATGCTTTACTGATATTACTTTCGCGTGTCATCCCGGATGGTTCCGACCAGTTCTTCGAGTAAGTCTTCGAGCATCACGATGCCGATTACTTTGTCGCGGTTACCAATGACTTGGGCAATGTGAGATTCAGTTTTCTGCATAGTGGCAAGCGCCTCCCGGAGTGACGCTCGAACGCTCACGCTGCCTAGGGGGCGTATAAGGCGAGGCGGCAGCGGGTCACTCTGCGACCTGTCTGGAAGCTGCAATATGTCTTTGACATGCACGTAGCCTTTGAACTTGCCATTTCTGCCGAGTACCGGATACCGGGAAAATCCGTGCGTGCGGGTAAGCTCTTCGATCTCGGCCTGGCTTGGCCGTGGCGACGTTGTTATGAGTTTTTCTAACGGCAGGATGACCTGCCTTATAGTACGCTCTTCAAAATCGATTGTACCGGACAACAGGTTTTCTTCCTCATGGCTTAACAGCCCTTCGCGGTGTGATTCTTTGACAAAGCCAGCCACTTCGTCGCGGCTAAAGCTACTACGAATCTCCTGCTGTGGTTTGACGCCTATAAGTCTGATGCAGGCATTGGCTATGGCATTCAGGGCGGTCACTATCGGCTTAATAATTTTGACACTGAAAAGTAACGGCGGTACAAGTATCAGGGCCGCGCGGGTAGAATTGGCTAGTGATATGTTCTTCGGCACCATTTCACCAATTACCACGTGAAGATACACCCTCAGTGTCAGCGCGATGATAAATGATATGGGGTGCAGGTATGCGTCAGAAATTCCTAGGCCGTGCAGCGGCCCTTCGAGGGCTTGTGCTATTACCGGCTCGCCCACCGCACCAAATATTAGACTACAGAGTGTGACGCCAAGCTGTGCACCGGCGAGCATCAGGGATACCTGCTCCATGGCTTTCAATGTCAACTTCGCTGCTCTTGATCCGTCCAGGGCCTTGAGCTCTATATTGCTGCGCCTGGCTGACACGAGTGCGAATTCCGCGCCGACAAAGAAGGCATTGCCAAGGAGTACGGCAATGGCTACAAGCAATGCTACTTCAACACTCATTATTCTTCCTCCTGTTCGGCTTTTTCTTGCGGAGTTGCAACCATACGTACCCGATCGATGCGGTTGGCGTCCATGCGTTCAATTTTGAGCTGTACTGCTAGCTCGTCTCCATCCCTGTTTATCGCGGTGAATTCGGCAGTGTCGCCCACTTTTGGTATGCGCTCAAGTTTATGCACTATAAGGCCACCGAGTGTCTCCACTTCTTCCTCTTCGGGGAGGTATATGTTGAGTTCTTCGCCAATTTCATCTGGCCGGAGCAGCCCTGAAAGCATCCATGATCCGTCTTTTCTCTTGCGTAGCAACGTATGTGCCCTGTCGTGTTCATCGTGTACTTCACCGACTAGTTCTTCCAGCAAATCTTCCATAGTGACAATGCCATCGGTTCCACCAAATTCATCTATGGCTACAGCCATTTGCAGCCCGCCTTTACGCAGTGCTTTCAAAAGAGGCTCAAGCTCAATGGTAGAAGGTATCAGCACGGGCGTCCGCATACTACTGCGAACTGGCGCGGTCGCCCTTTTTTCGCGCGGTACGCTCATGCAGTATTTGATGTGTACGATACCGACGATATTATCAAGATCTTTATCGTATACCGGAAAGCGCGAATGGCCTGATTGTTCAGCGAGTTTTAACACTTCGGCTACCGGTTCATCGGCATGTATGGCTTTCATGTGTACGCGAGGCGTCATGACGTCTAGCGCCGTCAGATCGCCAAAGGTCAATGATCGCTCAAGCATTTGGGCGGTCTCTTTGGCGAGCGTTCCCTTCTCGGCTGATCTGCGAACGAGCGACAATAGTTCGTCGGCAGATCGGGCGGATGCCAACTCTTCTTGCGGCGCTATCCCGAACTGGCGCAGTACGAAATTGGCGCTATCGTTGAGGACCTTGATGGGAAAACGCATAACATGGCTGAACATCAGAAGTGGCCGCTCTATAAATTTTGAGGTAGTTAAGGGCTTGGAGATTGCCAGGTTTTTTGGCACCAGCTCACCGAATACCATCGTCAGGATAGTTGCCAGAGCGATGCCGACGCCGATAGAGACGCCAGATACAGATCCTTCGGAGATGCCTATATTCATCAGTGGTTGCCTGATGAGCTCGGCGATAGCCGGCTCAGCCAGGAAACCGATTGTCAGGTTGGTTATGGTGATGCCGACCTGCGCGCTCGATAGCTGTGTCGACAGTGTGCGTAAGGCTTGAAGGACGCCTTTGGCTTGTTTGTCGCCTTTGCCTGCCAACCGCTCGACGGTTGTACGGTTTACGGAAATCAGTGCGAACTCAGCTGCCACAAATAACCCGCACGCTGCAATAAGAAATGCTGAAATAGCAAGAAGAACCAACTCACTCATGTAGTAGGTTTAAACTCTCCTTGTTCCAGTAAAATTCATAGTATACATAATAACAGAAAACAGAGGCTTAATCATCTGTTATAATGGTCAATAATGGCAAAAAAATCATAGGGTAAAAATAAACAAATGTATACAATTTTCGCAGCAGAAACAAATGTCCGGGAAGTAACCGGCATATTCGAGCATGTTGCTGATAAATATTTCAACTGGGAATCAATCGTCGCCTTCATTTTATTTGTCGCCATTGCTTTTATATTGGGCCGGATCGTTGCCGCTGTCCTGCGCCGTGTTATAGCTGCTATCGGCCGCCAAGCCGATAAATCCGACAACCTACAGATGGTGAACCGACTGCGTCGATATGAAACGATGCTCATTCTGTCCATCGCGATAATCCGTACGTTCCTGTTCCTGTTTGCTATCTATTTCTGGTGGGTATCAACCGCAGGGTCCGATCAGCAGCCGACGGGTATTATTGGTGCCAGTGCCCTCGCGGCCATCCTAATCGGTGGTGCGCTCAGTCCTATGCTGCGTGATATATCGAGCGGCGGCGTCATGATGGCCGAGCAATGGTATGCAGTTGGTGACCATGTGAAGATAGAGCCCTTTGCCGAGATGCAGGGTGTAGTTGAGCGGGTAACCCTACGCTCAACCCGAATCCGGGGGTTGAATGGTGAAGTTATCTGGGTTAATAATCAACATATCCAAGGGGTTCGTATCACACCACGTGGAATCCGTACGATGGCAATCGAACTCTTTGTAAACGACCTGGAAAAAGGCGAAGATCTGATAGATACTACGAACCGCCGCTTACCGAATGGCCCCTTGCTTGTCATAAGCCCGCTCAATATCATGACCAGTAGCAAGGCAGGAGAAAATTTGTGGCACATTACAGCCATAGCCGAGACGGCACCTGGACGCGAATGGCTGATCGAAAAGTATGCTATTGATGTCATGAAAGAGATTAATGAGGAGCGAAAGCTTAAATTGCTCGCGGCCGAGCCAGTCGCCCGTTTTGCTGATGGAGATGCTGAGCGCCGCTTTGCCCGTGCTATCCAAAATGCCCGCAAAGCACCTAAGACCAAGCGCGCCCGTACAGTCCGTACAGCCCGCGCTAAAAAATCCAGCTAATTGTTTACTTGGTGCGCTTGCATCGCTAGATCAAAGTACATGATCTATTGCTCGAGTTCATGGATACGCTTGTGGTCCAGGCCATAGTAAT
>JAQGGU010000034.1 GCA_028289265.1 Candidatus Saccharimonadota bacterium
GAACTCGCTCAAGCTGACCTCGGTTATGACGGTTCGCCACTCGAAGACCTGAGTGACGAAGAAGTCCTCGCCCGCGCACCCGACTTTGTGTCGCTGATCGCGACATTACACCAGCAGCAGGCAAAGGACTTGGCAGATATTCCGAAACTTGCCGAGCTGGCCAAAAACATCGAATGGCCGGTAATCACGGTGCTTGCCGGTATGGAATACGAAGGAATCCAGCTTGATACCGAATATCTCAAGCGTTTCGCAGTAGAGATCGATGATTCCATATCCGACCTGGAGCAGCAAATTTACGGTATTGCCGAGCATGAGTTTAATATTGGTAGCCCGACGCAGTTGGCGGATATCCTTTTCGAGTTTTTGAAGCTGCCAACGGCGGGCATCAAAAAGGGGAAGACCGGATACTCAACGGCAGCCAGCGAGCTCGACAAACTGCGCGGAAAACATCCCATCATCGATATGATTACCCAGTACCGCGAAGTTGCTAAGCTGAAGAACACTTACGTTGATACCTTACCAAAGCTGGTCGATGCCAATAGCCGCGTCCACACGACATTCAACCTCACTATCGCCCAGACAGGTCGCCTGAGTAGCACCGACCCGAACCTGCAAAACATCCCGACACGCACCGATCTCGGCCGCCACATCCGCTCGGCATTCGTAGCCGGGAAGGGAAATAAGCTCGTGAGTGCCGACTACTCGCAGTTCGAGCTCCGCCTTGCCGCTGTAATGGCCGATGACAAAGAACTCATCGGTATGTTCAATAGCGGTGCCGACATCCACACCGCTACGGCAGCTATGGTATATGGCAGACAAGTCGAAGATGTTACCAAAGGCATGCGCCGGGCCGCGAAGGTAATTAATTTTGGTATTTTGTACGGTATGAGCCCGCATGGTTTGAGCATCGCCACTGGTATGACGCGCGACCAAGCCGTCACTTTTATTGAGAAATACAAGCAAGTCCGCAAGCCGTTGTTCGACTACATGGACCGTACCCGCGACCTGGCCCGGAAGCAGGGGTATGTCGAGACGCTGCTGGGCAGGCGGCGCCCAATGCCGGACATACACTCCAGTAACTTCATCGTCCGCGCAGCTGCTGAGCGTGCGGCTATCAATATGCCCATCCAAGGTACCGAAGCCGACCTCATGAAGATGGCAATGATCGAAGTTGATAAAGTACTGCATGCGGGGCACCCCGAAGCCAAGCAACTTCTGCAGATTCACGACTCGATCCTCATCGAAGTCCCGGCTGAAATCGCCGAGGAAACCAGCAAACTCCTCCAGGAAATCATGCAAAACATCTACAAATTGCCTGTCCGTCTCGATGTGGACGTAACCATAGCCGATAACTGGGGCGAGCTCTAGACTTTGTAAAGAATTTAATTTCTTTAAGTAACTTACGGTGATAGTCTGCAATTACAACGTAATGCGGGCGGATTAAAGCCATGATAAAGTTTTGGAAAAATAATTCCTTGAGTATCGTCATGTTCCTGTTGTTTTTCATCTTTTTAACAGGGCACAGCGTGACTGGATTGAAGCAATATAATGCGGAACAGGAGTTGCACAGCCAGCCGACGGTATCTTACGTCAAGTATCTTGGCAGCGGCGACTTTATAGAAAGTGTTTTCGAAAACTGGGAGAGTGAATTCCTGCAAATGGGATCGTATGTACTTCTAACGGTATTTCTTCAGCAAAAAGGTTCAGCCGAATCTAAGAAGCTGGAAGGCGGGGAGGATGTCGATCGTGACCCGAAAAAAACAAAGAATCCTGATGCACCCGGGCCGGTGAAGAGGGGTGGCTTAGCCTTGAAGCTCTACAAGAACTCGCTAAGTATTGCTTTTGTATTGCTGTTTTTGATGTCATTCGCCCTGCACGGGTTAGGCGGGGCGAATATGGCTTGTGAGGAGAATCAGGCGCACGGCCAGCCATGCGAAAGTACTCTTGGCTTTATGACTAGCTCAGAGTTTTGGTATCAGTCTTTCCAGAACTGGCAGAGTGAGTATCTGGCAGTATTTGCCATAGTCATTCTGAGTGTCTATCTGCGTCAACAGGGGTCGCCGGAATCGAAGCCAGTTAATACGCCGCATTACGGGACGGGATCATAAAAGGAGGTCTTATGGATGAAATATTATTACGCCAACTGGTACGCCAGCTTCGGTTGCTGAATATCTGGATATCGATAGTCGGGAGCTTGATATTGATATCTCTCATCGTCTGTATAGTTTTGATATTCAAGGTGGTAACTTTTGTGCAAGACACTTCGGATAAGATCAGCAACCTGCAACAGAAGACAGAAAATAGCCTCAATGTGCGCAACCAGCTTTGTGACAGCAAATCTATTGCCTCGTTGCTTGAGGATAGAAGCAGTCTTTGTGCGGATAGATAATGCGATTATTGTCACTGAACTGCGGGAGATAAAACAGTACACTACCTCTACTAGAATGTTTCTTGGACTAAGATCGGGGGACGTATGGCAATAGAAAAGATCCGGGGCTATGACGATGAGGATAGCAGGCAAATTTACCAGCAAGAATTTGCGGCCGCCGCATGTGTCCGGATGGAAGAAATTTGTCTTGATCCCGAGACGTGTGTGCATGTGGGGGGGGGTAGCGCTGCAGATACAACTTGCCCCGCCGGCAGGTTGGACACAAGCGGCGCTCGACGCTGGCCAGTTCGCATTTGGAAGGGCGCTGGCACGATATAAGGTGTATGGCGCGTCTCACGGCACTGATTCTCTCAACGGTGAAGCGCCAATATAGAAGAGCAAGAGTCTAGCAAGCATAAGTATTGCAAAACAACTGGTATTGTGCTATTATATCGTAGATTTACAGAGGTTACCCAACAGTATGCGTTACATCATAGGATTTCTTATCAGCATCGGTCTTATCATCCTGCTATTTGTGATGATTTTTCGTGGCGGCAACGAACCGGCAGCTCCTAGTCAGACACGACGCATGGTTGATTATGCCAATACCTCTACCGTCGTCCAGTTCGTTGATGATTATGCGGTGACTGCGGACCAGACGCACCGCCAGACGGTCATTACTGTCGGTCGCGATGCTGTTACATTTACCGCTGAAAGCGGTTATGAAGGTAATGTCCTGCACACGCAGACATACGAGAACAACCCTACTTCTTACGCTAACTTCCTGCGTGCACTTCAGGTTGCCGGCTATGCTAACGGAGATAACAATCCAGAGCTCCGCGATGAGCGTGGTTACTGTCCGACAGGACACCGTTATGTCTTCGAGGTCAAAGACGGTGCCCGTAGCGTCCAGCGCTATTGGTCAACTTCTTGCGGTAGTGTAGGCACTTTCAAGGGTAGGGCCGATACTATCCGTACGCTTTACCGCCGCCAGGTTCCTGACTATGATAAGCAAATTGCCACCTTGCGGCTGTTCTAGAGAGTACGCTGCTAATCGGCTATACTAAGAAGGTGATACGAGCGATTATCTTTGACTGTTTTGGTGTCTTAACCTCTGATGGTTGGTTACCATTCAAGAAAAAGCGTTTTGGCCATGACGAAGCACTCTTTGAAGAGGCAAGTTACCTGAATCATCAGGCTGGGTCAGGTAGTATGAGTCAGCATGAATTTATCCGTAAAATTGCCCAAATGGCAGATGTGTCTCCGGAGTTTGCTGAACGTGAGATCAATAAAAGCGCCACCAACGAGGAGCTTTTTGATTATATTCGGGAAGAGCTAAAGCCCAAGTACCGTCTCGGTATTTTGAGTAACGCTGGCGCGAACCAGCTCGACAGTTTATTTGAGCCGAAGCAGCTAGCGCTTTTCGATGAAATAGCGTTGTCCTACGAAATGGGCGTCGTGAAACCCGATAGCAGGGCATATGAGACGATACTGCAACGCTTGCAGGTGGAAGCCAACGAAGCAGTATTTATCGACGATCAGGAGCGCCATTGCACGGGAGCCCGCGAAGTGGGTATCCAGACTATAGTTTATAAAGATTTCGAGCAAACGAAACACGAGCTCGAAAAGATTCTCAAGCAATCTTAAATACCAGGCGCTTATCTGTTTGAGCTGCCCGTTGCAGCTGCTTCCACTGCATACGCAGGGCGTTGGTAAAGGCAGCGCCTTGCGCGGTGATAACGATATCTTTTTCACGTACCGTCACGGCGACACTTTTTCTATATTTATCAAGCACGTATTGCTTAATGGCTGTAGATTCGGCAGGTTCATCGAAATTTTTGCTCATTAAAATATCGGCTAGGGAATTACTCATCGGTTTTTTATTATACCTCCAAAACAGGGAAAGGCATGCACAAGTGCATCCAAACAGTGTCAATTTATTGAGGCCAAAACGCTATTGCATATATTAAAAAAGTAGTGTATAATTACGAAATTGAATTGAACTAGTCAATATAAATATTAGCTATGACATCGCTTCTAGAACGACCTCGCCAACTTTACCACGAAGACACCACTCAGTTAATTGCGTCTGGGCAACTGGCTCAAGAACAAGAACGTGTTTTAGAAGAGCTAAATAGTAGTATTCAGCACGTATCTTCTACCCAGGTTCTGGAAGTGCCTACATACCAATTAGTAGAAGTGCCTACTAGCTTGCACGATCCTTCTACGGAGTTTATGGATACTGACCGGCGCAGGGGCAAGAAGCTACCTCCTGCCGCTACAGACCCTTATCAGGCCCATGATTTGGCCAAAGAAGCAGACACGATACCTGGACACGAAGAGTGGGCTAGTGCGGACGAAATAGTGCGGCCGCCCCTGATTACTCCTGAAGATGCTATAACCACCTTATCAGCCCTGCAACGTTTAAAGGATAAATTGACAAAAAAATATGGCGAAGAAGCTTACGAACAAACCGTAGCAAAGTCCCTGGCAATACTTGACGTCAGTGTAGCTGCTGAGCATTTGGGCGCGCAAGGTGCTTTCAAACAGTACAATTTACTTCGAAGGGGTGAGCAGCAGGATAGGAGCCTGGCTCCGCTAGACTTGGAAAATGGCGATATCGATGCGCTGGTAGAAGAACCGCTTCATGAAGTATCTCCTGAGCCATTGATATTCAATCCCGCAGAATCCCAGGTTGTATTATCGGCATTGCGCATGACCGCATATCGCCGCAGCGCTAGAGGAGACGATCGGGCCGCTAAAGATCTACTTTCGCGTTATGCTCACTCCACTAAGCAGCGTGCCTACTACGGCAATATGTTGAAGAACGCTGGTGTGCAGCTAGATATTGGCCATGTTCCTGAGTATAAGTAGCCCGTATCCTTGCTAAAATAGGTATATGCCGGAATTACCTGAGGTTGAGACCGTTCGCCGTGGATTAAGCCGTTTACTAGAAGGCTTGGTTATTACAGAAGTCAGCCATGACAATCCGAAAAGCTTTCCGAACGCTGAAGCAGATGTTCGGAGTTTTCTAATTGGCGCCGAAATCGTCGAGGTGACGCGCCGCGCAAAAGTACTGCTCATCGAACTCAGTACCAAGTATAGTCTCATTATTCATCTGAAAATGACGGGGCAGTTAGTCTACCGCGGCGACACGAACTTCGGAGCGGGGCATCCAAATGATAGTCTCGTAGGCGAACTTCCGGATAAGTCTACCCGCGTTACTTTTACGCTCAGTAATGGCGCGCATCTGTACTTCAACGACCAGCGCAAATTCGGCTGGGTACGGCTGGTGCCAACAGCAGAAATACCAATGATTGATTTCTTTAAGCGCGTCGGCCCGGAGCCGCTCAGCGATGATTTTACCTGGCAAATTATGAAAGAAAGATTGCAGCGTCGGAAGAATACAAACATCAAAGCGGCGCTTCTCGATCAAAGTGTCATTGCCGGGGTAGGGAACATATATGCTGATGAGAGTTTGTGGGGAGCTAAGATTCACCCGAGCATTCTTGTGAAGAACGTCACAGACGCCAAAATAAAAGCCCTGCATAAGGCATTAAGGGATGTCTTGCGGCTGAGTATCGATAAGGGTGGTTCCACGGACAAACACTATGTCGATGCCGAGGGCAAGCGAGGCAAATATCTGACATTTGCAAATGTATTTAGGCGTGAAGGGCAGCCGTGCCCGCGTTGCGGTACCATTATAGAAAAGTCCCGCGTAGCCGGCCGCGGCACCCATACTTGCCCCCACTGCCAAAAATTGCCCTGAGCCGGTAGATGTCGTATAGTCATTCATCATGGATATTTATGATGGAAGACCGGTGATTACAGGAGAGGATCACCCGCTATTTATCAGTGAGATATTGCGGGGGTGTATCGGGCAGGTAGGGCTTGGCGAACTAGCGGTAGATGATCCTGATGCATGGATAGCAGCGGCAAAAACGAGCAGCGATCAGCTAGAAGTAACGTTTACGATGGTAAATGGTGCTTTTAGTGATAGATACGCGTCTGAAACGTTGGCAATAGACTTTGATGGATTCGAAACAGCTTTGTGCCATTATATGATTAAAACGACACCGGAAAGTGCCAAAAAGAGGGATCAATTACTAGCTCTATCTCTGGCAGTAGATGGATTACGGCTGCGCTTGTTATAAGGCGTGGTATGCTCTGTTATTTCGTCAATTTGCCTAGCAGGGCATGTACACGGTCGACGGAAGGCAGGCGATAACGCGCAGCCGTGAGGCCGCGGCCGACTTTGACGGTGTAGGCTGTAACCGGCAGGGCTTCAAACATATCTTCGTCCGTGTAATCATCACCGATGGCGAGGATAAAGTCAGGGTTTTGTTTGAGCATTTCGAGCGCCGCGGCGCCTTTATTGACACTGCGCGGTTTAACCTCAAGGATTTTGTTGCCGTTACGGACCTCCAGGTCATGCTCCCGTGCCACGCGGTTCAATAACCGTTTGAGGGTTACCAGATATTTTTGGGCGTAGTAACTCGATGCGTTGCGATAGTGCCAGACGGCTGAAAAATTCTTCATTTCAACGAATGCGCCAGGAGTGCGTGCGGCGTATTTCTCGAGTATGAGTTCGACCTCGTCTCTCCAGCTGTCGGAAAGGCCGGGTGCTTTTCGCCAGTTCTTATGGCCAGATTTTTTTACATATGCACCATGCTCAGCGATAAGTGTGAGGTTGCTTTCGCCGAACCACGCCTCGAGGTTGTCGCGGCTACGTCCGCTAATAATCGCGAAGTCAGTCGCTTTGGTCCCCTCAAGCTTCGAGAGGAGCTTGTTTAGTGTCTGGGTGGGTTTGGCATTCTTCGGCTTATCAACAAAAGGGGCGAGTACACCGTCATAATCAATCAGCAGTAGGCGTTTGCGGGCTGCCCGGAAAGAATCAGCGATGTCCTGTTCGCGGTCACGGGTGAGGGATCGGGTTATGCGGCGCGTGCCTGGAAGCGGCTTTTGCAGTGTACCCATAAATGTCTTGGCCCAATGCTGGACGGTGTGCGTGGAGATCTGTTCGTGCATGGTTGAGATACGCTTTCTGAGTTCTTTTTTAGGCATTGTCAGCGCGCTTGTGAGGGCAGCCACCATCGTGCTGCGGCGCTTAGGGTTCACGAGCAGGGCATTGGTAAGTTCCTGTGCGGCACCGGCTGTTTCGCTAAGAATCAGCACGCCGTCGTGTTTTGGCTTGCTCGCGATGAATTCTTTGGCGACCAGGTTCATACCGTCGCGGATAGGGGTGATAAAGGCCACGTCTGCTACCTGATACAGCGCAGTCACCGACTCGACGGGCAGGGAAGTGTACATGTAGTCCACCGGTTGCCAGCTACGCGATCCAAACTGGGAGTTAATCTTTTCGACCAGTTCCTCTACGCGTTCCTTTAGCTTTTTATATTCTTCGACTTCAGTACGTGAAGGAACTGCCAGCATGGCCATGACGACTTTGCCGTGCAACTTTGGGCTTTGGCGCAGGAATTCATGATACGCTTCAAGCCGAGGCACGATTCCCTTAGTAGGGTCGAGACGATCAACGCTGAGGATGACTTTCAGACCCTTATACTTTTTCTGATGCTTTTTCACCTCGCTTTTGACCGTCTTGAGCTCTCGGGCACGGGTGAAGCGTTCGTAGTCGATGCCCATCGGAAAATCAGTCACCCGAACGGAGCGGTCGCCGAGGATTACCTGGTCATTTGTCACGACATCAGGGCTTAGATCGGCGGTAAGGCCAAGGAAATTATCAACGTATGACTTCGTATGGAGGCCGACGAGGTCGGAACCGAGTATACCGGCCAAGAGAACTTTTGCGGAGGGTAGCTCAGCAAATCGCTTCGGGGTAGGGAAAGGAATGTGCAGGAAGAAACCTATCTTGGCGTTTGGGCGGGCAGCCCGCAACTGCGCCGGCAGTAGCAGCAGCTGGTAGTCATGCACCCAAATAGTGCTGTTGGTCTCACTGAGAGCCAGCACTGCATCACCAAATATAGTATTAACCGACTTGTAGGATTTCCAGAACTTATCGTGTCCGCTAAGATCTGCTGGAAGGTCGTGGAAGAGCGGCCACAAAATGGTGTTACTAAAGCCGTTGTAGAAATCGTCTAGCTGCTTTTGCTTTAAAAATACCGGATAGCAGTTGTGTTTGCTTAGCTCTTCGGTAATCTCCTGGCGTTCCTTTTCAGTAATCTGCTCACTCGGTATACCCGGCCAACCAATCCATTTATTGCGCTTATCGCGGACGTACGAAGATAGACCGGTAGCAAGACCACCCACACTGGGGTAGAACTGTAGCTTACCGTCTACTTTTTTAACGCTGATAGGTAATCGGTTCGAAACAATAACAACTGATGGTCTCATCTCTGATACTAAGTTATAGCATATTTATAAACTGAACAAAGTAAGAGATTTAACTAACCCCTCGATAAAGGGCGTACTTTGGTATCATAGAAGGACGTGATTACTATTCTTACGGGAGCCAATCGATTTTTGCTGCGGGCGGAACTACAAAAGTCCGTGGCCGCTTTCGTCGCGGAGCACGACGAAATGGCGTTGGAGCGCCTCGACGGTGAAGAGGCCAGCTTCGAGCGTATGCAGGAAGCCCTACAGAGCCTACCGTTTCTCGCCGACAAGAAAATGGTGGTTTTGACATCGCCGAGCGCCAATAAACAGTTCGCCGAAAAAGCCGAAAAGCTGTTGCAGGAACTGCCGGAAACTACCGACCTTATCATCGTTGAGCCTAAGCTCGACAAACGGAGCGCCTATTATAAATTTTTGAAGAAGCAAAAAGGCTATCAGGAGTTTGGCGAGCTCGATGAGCGCGGCCTTTCAAGATGGCTGATAGACCAGGCGAAAGAAAAGGGAAGTGCGCTGTCTGGCGCCGACGCCTCATACCTTGTCAGCCGGGTAGGCACCAACCAGCAGACGTTGGCCAATGAAATTGAAAAACTCTCCCTTTATGCAGATAAAATAGACCGGCGAGCCATCGAAGCTTTGTCGCCCCAGACGCCGCAGAGTACCATTTTCCAGCTGCTTGAAACCGCTTTCGCCGGTAATACCAAGCGCGCTCTTGAGATGTACGGCGAGCAGCGAGCACTAAAGGTCGAACCGCAACAGATTATAGCTATGCTCGCCTGGCAACTGCACGTTTTGGCGCTCATTAAGACAGCCAAAGACAAAACGCCAGACGAAATAGCCCGCGATGCCAAGATGAGCCCCTATGTTGTTCGAAAAAGTACCGGCATTGCCCGCAGTCTTACCCTAGCGCAGACAAAGAGGCTAATTATAGACCTCCTCGAGATAGACGAGCGACTCAAAAGGGAAGCGCTGAACGCCGACGACACGCTGCTCAACTATCTCATGACCATCTCTGAATAGCATATTGCAAAATAAGCAACAATGTGCTAATGTTTAAGTATATCCCAAAATAAAACAAAAAATTAGCAAATAGGAAATTATGAAACACCAAGATATATTACAAGCAGCTCCGCAAGTAGCCGTCGAACAAGAAACATTTCCGCCTCCAGCGTTTATGCAGGAGCAGATAGACCACATCACAGGACAGCTTGGCGAAAATGACCGCGAAGCCTTTCTTGATGCCGTGTCACGCTACGGGCTTGCCCGGGTACGGGTTGGTGAAAAGGCAATCGGCGAAATGGGTAATCAGATCAGAGAATCCGAAGAGAATACCGCTGAACGGTTTGATACTGCGCACGATGCGGTGGAAGCCTGGACACGACGCAAAACTAACGCTCTTTGGCGCGCTCGCGATGAAGCGGTCAATGAACTGTTGTATGAATATGTTCCTGAAGACGATCCAAAGCACGCTGTCATATCTCCTGCGTATGAGATA
>JAQGGU010000041.1 GCA_028289265.1 Candidatus Saccharimonadota bacterium
GATCTCAACAAGCTCCACAGCTTCCTATAAACATTTATCTTCCGAATTAGGCCCAGTTGTCTATCAACTGGCCCACAGTAGTAACTATAACCTCGTGATCCGGTACGTCCTGCGTATTGTAATAGTGGTCAGTAGTAATATAGTCTTCAACACTGGTCAGACAGTACAATTCATCAGCTAGTACGTGCATGCGGTCTACTGCGCTAATGCTGGCAAGCGGCGTAGCCACTATAAGTTTTTTGATTGAAATTGTCTTGAGGTATTCCCGGGCGAGATCAATGGAAAATCCGCTACTCATGCCGTCAGACACCAGAACAACATTACGCCCCTTCAGTAAGTCGCGGCGGATGAGTCCGCTACCCCCGAGTACCCGATGCATCTCGCGCAGTTTTTCAAGCTTTTCCTGCTCGATAACACCCCGGTATTCACTAACCATTTCTTCAATTTCGCTTTTGGCGTACGCATGGTTGTAGGTAAAGCTACCATCTTCCGTGATGCCGCCTACCGATATCATTTCGCGCGGTAACTCGATTTCATCGATGAGCAGCATCGTCACAATACAATGCAGTTGGAGTGCAATTTGCATTCCCACCACAACTCCCCCGTCTGATAGCGCTACGATAGCGAAGTCGCCTTCGGGGTGTTTTTTTGAGATTTGTGCGGCAAGCATACGGCCGGCTTGCGTGCGGCTGGCAAAATACATAGAACTTACCGCAACCTTCCCGGCGCGTCAGAAATAAAGCTTGATGCCTTGTTTGCACCCATAATAAGAGTGTGTATCATGTGCTACCAGTGTATCATTCCGGTCGTGGTTTTGGAGGGCTTTATTGATGTGGTTCTAATACCTTGAGCAGGTAAAAACGCTCAACATTGCCTTTCGAACCGCTCACTTCGGAGTCAGCCTTATCCAAGATTATAAAATGCTTCGAAGACCAATTCTCAAAATCCTTCAATATATCGCGGCGCATGCGGTCATTTTTTATAACACCTTTGTGTTTGAGGTTTCCCGTACCAGCTTCGAACTGCGGCTTTACCATGGCAACCACCTGGGTTTTGGAGGTGGCAAGCTTGGCTACATGCGGCAATATTTCTCTTAATGAAATGAAAGATACGTCAGCCACCACAATGTCGATTTTTTGATCAGTCGTGAAGTTGCGGACATCGGTTTGCTCGTGAAGTTCTATGCGTCGGTCGCCATGAAGCGAGGGGTGCAGCTGGTTGGTACCAACATCTACCGCGATTGATTTTACTGCACCATGCTTCAGTGCATAATCAGTAAATCCGCCGGTAGAACTGCCGACGTCCAGAATAGTTTTTCCCTTAAAATCAATTTTGAGTGCTTTTGCCACTGAAGCTAGCTTGAGTGCTGCCCTCGACACATATTGCTCGCGCGCAGCCAGCTTAATAGTATCCTGGTCGTCAATTGGTGTACCGGATTTGGTAACTACTTTGCCATTGACTTGCACGTCGCCAAGCTTGATATAGCTTTCCGCCTGCGAGCGTGTAGGCACCAGTTTAAGTTCTACGAGTTTTTGGTCAAGCCGTTGTTTCATAATGCTATCCTACTCACAATTTCTTTATACTCACCTTTTTGTTCGACTATATACAGGCTATCACACCTAAATGTATTACCTTCGTGCAGGCGACCTGACTTTTGGGTAGTGACATGCGGACGAAACGCCCTATGCTTTTTTGTGGTTTCATCTACCAACCACGCATGATGAGCGTGCAGGATATCCCTAATCTGCTTTTCAATAGTTTCCAGAGGCGATGGCAAGTCAATGAGGTTTACCAGCTTGCGCCCGCGGTGGCCAAACCTCGCTTCGACACCTACGCGCACCATAAACGGTTCGACCTCATCAAGGCTCTCGTCCACTTCCATGCCCAGCTCCTCTGCAGAAATATCCGTCCGGAACCATGGCACGATCGTAATATGCAACGGCCAATCCTTGAAGGTGTAGTTAGCTGTATACGGTTCTAGAAAAATGCAGAAAAGTCTGTCACCGGGAACCATGGTATGCCTAAACGGTTTCCAGTAATTCAGCACCGACAGCTAACGCGCCAATGAAGAAAACGATAGCCCCTACGTTCCACCAAAACTTACTTTCTTTTGATTGCTCAGCCATACTTCTATTTTACACCCATAAACGCCCAGTGGGCGTTTAATGTAGACTCGAGCGGAGCGTCACCAATACTTGCGAGAATTTCTTTGCTCTACAGTTTTACGCGTTCGCGGTAAGAGCCGTTCGAAGTATCAACTGATATCAGGTCGCCTTGCTTGATATAAGCTGGTACTCGGATGGTTATACCCGTCTCAAGCGTAGCGTCTTTAGTGATAGTGGAGCTGGTGTCCCCCTTTACTGCGTCTTCAGTATAGGTTACTTTGAGCGGGACATTTTTCGGAAGTTCTACGTTAATAGCCTTGTCCTCGAAGAACTGCAATGTTACCTTGTCACCTTCTTTGAGATAGCCCGCACTGTCGCCGACGAGGTCAGCAGCGATTTCAAATTGCTCGAAGGACTCTTCGTTCATGAAGAAGAATGAGCCGCCGTCGCTGTAGAGATACTGTACCGTCTGGTTCGATACGTCAGCACTTTCGAGCTGTTCATTTCCCTTGAATGTCTTCTCCAGAACCTTACCATCTATCAAACTTTTAATACGGACGTTCACGATAGAACCACCGCGGCCCATCACTTTTTGGTTGTACTCGACCACTCGGTACGGTACGCCGTCCAGTTGGAATAAAACACCTTTTTTCAAATTCGTAATGCTCAGTGCCATCTATTTCTCCATGAGATTGTTAAGTTTGTCCAAAATCCGGTCAACTTGCTGCTGGTTCACCACTCCCAGGACTTGCCCCGACAGCAGCTCTGCTCTAACTTTCTCGGATTCTTCGCTTACCCCAGTACCCTGGCTGTAGGCCTCGGCAACCACCAAAGCGGCTGTTTGCAAGCGATAGCCTACCTCCTTCGATGTAGTCGTGACGCCTGGAAAGCTGTTATTGCCATACGTTTTATATGAGTCCTCAACAAGCGTTCTTATATCCTCTAAGAAATCACTCAGTTGCCGCTTCCGCTCGTCATCCGCCATAAGCCTACCCTAATAATTATCTAAACTGCGGATTTCACGCCGCAAATCTTCGTATTGATCAATGAGTTCGTCGATATCGCCGACGTCCATAGTACCGGAATCACCGTGGCGCAATTGCTTCAGGCTCTCGATAGTCCGCTTGACTCTGTCATCGATAGAGCGAGGTTTTTTGTTCATCTCAAAATCCTCGACAATATTGCGCACCTCCCCGGCAATGCCGCGTGCGCCGCTATGGTTGTCGACGACATCATTAAAGCGGTTATAAATACGGTCGGCTATACTGCGTAATCGCTGGTAGTCTGGACTCATAGTAGTTCTCCTGATTATCGCTTACAGTGTAACGAAGTCAGGTAAAGTCTACAATGAAGTTACTTACGGAGCTCGCTCTCGAACATGTCAAATTGCGCCGATATCTCCGCAACATCGATAGTGCTAAAGATATCGTGCTCGCTGGCAAGCAAAATGCTCGCCCGCACCTGGTCAAGCCGGCCTAAAGCTTCGGCAGCATTCTTCTGCATCTCAGCCCTAGAGTCCGACATCTCCCAGTCGCGTATATCAAGCCGGGTATCCGCCAGCAATCGCTTGATAGTACCGACCAGCCTCAACTGCGGCCGATCTAGGAGGTCGAGATCAAGAGCGCTCAAAATAACACCAACCCGACCAGCCATAGTTGTAAACCGCGTCAAAAGCGACTGATTACTATTTTCCATATCCCCTCCACCTTACTACTGTTAAGCAAGGTTTTAAGCGGATGCAATGCAAAGCATAAGGTGGACCGCAAGTAAGCCGTATCCCGTATCTATGTACGGTGAGCGCGGACCGCACCCAACAATGCAGTAGTGCGCCGTCTAAAATCTTGCGCGTTAATTATTAGAGACGAATGGGAGGAGAGCAATGTGCCGTGCGCGCTTAATAGCGGCCGCCAAACGACGCTGCTGTGATTCGGTAAGACCAGTCTTCTTGCGAGTCTCGATCTGTCCGTAAACGTTTACGTAACGCTGCAAGGTCTTGAAGTCCTTGTAGTCAAAATATGCTACATCTGTTCTGTGCTTAAAAATCTTTGCCATACTATTTCCTTATTCTGTAATTAAAGTTCTGAATTCAGATTAACCACTGTTCTAGGAAAGAGCAGCCGGAACAACAAATTTCATTTTGAGTCCCGCGCGATGAGAGAACCTAGGTTCTCTCATGGGGTTAGAAAGGAATGTCGTCGAGGTTGATCGGTTCATCACCGATATCTTCGATGACAACATCGTCTTTCTTCTTCTTAGGTGCAGTTTGCCCGGATCCACCGCCAGCGCTTGAAGCACCAGCTGCTGCGTATCCGCCACCATTTCCACCGCCTTCACCTTCGCCACGGCCATCGAGGAACGTCACGTCGCTAGCAAGTACTTCTACTTTACTGCGCTTCTGCCCTTCCTGTTCCCAGCTGCGGCTCTGCAATCGTCCCTGTACGAGACAACGGCGTCCTTTTTGAAGGTACTGTGAGACGCGCTCGCCGAGCGGTCCCCATGCGACTACGTCGATATAGTCGGTGGCTTCCTGCCATTCACCGGATTGGTCCTTGTAGCTGCGGTTTAGCGCGAGGCTAAAGCTGCAGACATTCTGGCCGCCTGGTGTTTGGCGAAGTTCTGGGTCCCGAGTCAGGTTACCCATTAGAGTTACTTGGTTAAGACTACGTGCCATGTGGCATCCTCCTTGTAGGAACTACGTCCTTTAAATAGTTGTACTTATACCCTACTGCTTAAGCCGTCAAAGCGTCAAGCCGTCAAAAATACTACTTCCGTTACGCTACGGATTAGCTATCGCGACCACGTCGTTCACGTGGTTCGTCGTCAGATTCTTTGTCATCGTCGTCATCACCACGCTCGCCGCGCTTTGCAGCCTGCTCGGCTTTTTCGGCCTTGGCTTTCTCTGCCTTGGCAATAGCCTTGAGGTCGGGACGAGTGATGAGGAAGCGAATGACTTCGTCAGTGATGTTGAGGGTGCTTTCAACTTTGCGAACGCTCTCTGCTGGTAATTCTACGGTGTAAATAACGTAGATAGCAGACTCGTTGCGCTTAATGTTGTAAGCAAGCTTGCGCTTGCCCCAGTTGTCTTGTGATACCACTTTGCCGCCGTTGTCGGCGAAGATCTTCTCCACGCGGCTAGTTGCCTTCTCGAGGTCAACCTCGAGGTCAGGGTGATAGAGCACAGCAATTTCGTACTGATTCATTCAGGTACTCCTTCGGTTATAGCCCACACGCCTTAAAGCCGTGAGCTGAGTTAATAATCTGCTAAGTATACCCTACTCACCCCTGTTAGTCAACTATCCCACCTTCGCTAACAGGCCTGGGTGATTGGCTGCCACTTGGGCATTATTATGGAACACCGTCATGCTTCTACCAGATGCAACCTTGCCAAGACACTCCCCTGCACAGTAGTCTTTGAACATGCTTAGCATACGATTAGTGACACTTTCCGCGATATCTCTCTCCCCGAGAGTAGCGGTACCTTCATATGTCGCCGAAAGTGCAGCGAGAGTATCCTCAGCTCGGAATTTACCATCTACCGACAGGTGCATCTTCCCCCTAACAAGCAACGCCTTATACCTCATCCTATCCTTTGTGCTCACAGTCGCCTTGATTTCGACAGGGGTCAATTGTACGATTCGACCTCTATCCTGTTCAACGATGATCAAGTCGTGCGTCTGCTGAGCGTGATGATAGCCGCTATCCGAGCGAATCATGGATGGAATCGCGAACCGCGTCGCTGACATCCTCCGGTTGACCGCCAATAGGCCGTTACATTCATACCCGAATCCTACATGCTCCGCCAAGGCTTCGATATGGCCCTCTCGAGCTGACAGATTAATTCTTACAGCGTTAGCCTGAGCTATGTTCAAGCAGTCTTCAAAGACCGATCGGCACACTAGCTTAGGCACATACCCTTGGATCATGGTTCTAAGCAGCGGTGAAATGGCAAGATCCAAAGCAGAGCGATACGGAGCGGCATATTCTACGAGCCAGGATGGGGCCGAAGCGTTGAACTCAAGCTGGGTCTCAAGTGCTTTTTTCCAGCATCCGACGCCTGCATCGAATAATGCCAGCCTCTCAGGTATGTCCTTGTCAGTTCTCACCAATGCTGCCTCTACGGCCGCCCAGCCTGCAGTCAGTACGTACCGCGGCATCTCCTCCTCCTTGAGTTGATGATGAATCTCTTCAAGTTGTTCAGCGCCACGTGTCCCCACGAAGACTTTATGCATTCGCAGGTATTGTTCATATGCAGGATTTGGCGAAAAAGATACACCCTCAAATCTGTATGCATCATGAGACATGGTCAAGGCGGCATAACCTAGGGCCGCCGGGACTTCAGGATGAAGAACCTCAATCTTTGGTACTTGTTCTACGGTCACGCTTCAGCATCCTGGCAAATTAAAAAGCCCGCGCCGGTTAGGGCTCGGGCTTTCACTCCATAAGTCTCATTTTTGCCGCCAGATGGGAGAAACGATGAGGCGTGTATTGGGTCCTTGCGAGCAATGAACCAATACCTCCAAGCCATCATCTTCTCCCTTCCGACAAATGAAGTTTGTGTTTGATCTAATGTTACCTTGCCATAGTGCTTATGGCAAGGGCATCGTCTGTGGAGAAGTTTTATTGGACGAGGCGGGCTGGTGGAGTTTCTTCTTCGGCGTAGTCGCCTTCGCCCTCTGTGCCCTCACCGCCAAAGACCTGGTCCAGGCTACTGACGAGCACTTCACGGGGTCGTGAGCCGTCAGCCGCACCAATAATGCCCTGCTCTTCCATTTCCTCGATAAGTCGGGCTGCGCGGCCGTAGCCGATGCGC
>JAQGGU010000057.1 GCA_028289265.1 Candidatus Saccharimonadota bacterium
ATCCGTTAGAAGTGCTATCCTTCATACTTTGCACATTTAGAGAGTAAATCTTCAACTCGGTCTTGTCACCGTACCATATGCACGGCTTCAAGACCGCTGGATTTACATCTCAACTGCATCAACATACAAAGTCCGGCAACAAACAGAAAGGGGTATAGGGCATGGCCGTAAAATCATTTGAACTCGATAAAGTGGGTACAGTACAGGTCATCAAGCGAAAGGGCGCGAAGAGCTTGCGCCTGAGTATCGCTGCAGATGGAAAAGTGCGTGTGACCATTCCCTCGTGGGCGACGTATAGTGCCGCAGTAGACTTTGCGAATGCCCGTGCCGATTGGATAGAAGTCAACCGGCCCCAGCAGAAGGGCTTGCTTACACATGGACAGCACATCGGGAAAGCACATCGCCTTGTCTTCCAAACTGCCCCCGGCGAGATAGTTCGGACTCGTTTGTCTGGATCCGAGATACGTATAATTCGTCCAACAACTATGTCAGCAGACGATACGGAGGCGCAGCAGGCAGCCGAGCGGGCAAGTATCAGAGCTCTTCGTACGCAGGCTGCGAAGTTATTGCCCGTGCGACTCAAACAGCTGGCTGAAAATTACGGTTTTTCCTATAACAGCGTAGCGGTCAAACAGCTTAAGGGAAGATGGGGTAGTTGCGATACGCACCGGCACATCACGCTCAACCTGTTTTTGATGCAATTACCGTGGCATCTCATTGACTACGTACTAATCCATGAGCTTACACACACTAAGCACCTTAATCACAGCGCGGACTTCTGGACTGAATTCCAACGCCACGAACCAAGAGCAAAGGCCTACCGTACACAGATACGCAACTTTAAGCCTATACTGGAAACTACGGAAGTTGGCGAAGCTGTGGCATAATTATGCTTATGATTGAATGTAATGAAATCCTATGCCGAACGCAGAGAGGCTATATGATCAAGCAAAGCGGGGTCCTATGCCGAACGCAGAGAAGCTATATGATCAAGCAAAGCGGGGTCCTATGCCGAACGCAGAGAAGCGTAATCCTTGCCGGATCGGAGCGAAGTTAGATGCCTGATATTCAGACCCCGAAATTATCAACAGCCCAGCTTGAACATGAACGGCTCGTAAGCCTTATAAACAGTATGGTTGATGGAGTGGTGGCTGTCGACGAACGGGCCCGCGTCGCCCTATACAATGGTGCCGCCCTTAACATTCTCGACAGCAATAGTACCATTCAGAATAAGTCGTTCGGCAGCCTCATCAATCTCATTGATGCCAATAACCAGCCGGTAGATATTGTCGAAGTCATCACTACAACCAAGGTAGCAACCGTAAATAGGGACTTGCGGCTGAAATATGCTGATGGTAGCGCTATAAACCTTTACCTTAGTATTGCTCCTGTACACCTCGGCTATGGCAGTAAGGGCGAGCGAGGCTATGTCATCCTCATGCGGGATATTAGTCGTGAAAAATCACTTGAAGAAGAGCGTGACGAGTTCATTAGTGTCGTCAGCCATGAGTTACGTACGCCTATTGCCATTGCCGAAGGAAATATTAGTAATGCTGAGTTCCTAGTCAATCGTGGCAGTAATCTGGAAGACATAAAAGGTGCGCTCAAGCAGGCGCATGAACAAACGCTCTTCCTGGCCTCGCTTATAAACGATTTATCTACATTGTCGCGCGCCGATCGAGGTGTACTCAAGGTGGATGTAGAGCCTATCAATGTCCACGAACTCGTACTCCAACTAGCCAAGAGCTATACGCCTGACGCCGAACGTAAAGGTTTGAAAATCTTGACAGCTCCGAGCGCCGATCTTGAACTTTTACAGTCCAGCCAGCTCTATGTACGTGAAATTCTACAAAACTTCGTAACGAATGCCATCAAATATACTGAAACAGGCCATATCACCATTGGCGCTAAGCCAGCTGATAAAGGCGTGTACATCTGGGTGGAAGATACGGGCATTGGAATTAGCATAGGCGACCAGGAACGTATTTATGACAAGTTTTTCCGCTCCGAAGACTATCGGACCCGCAAAAATAATGGTACCGGCCTAGGCCTGTACGTGACGATGAAATTAGCCCGCCTCGTACACGCGGAACTGACCACAAAGAGCCGCATCAATAAGGGCTCCTGCTTTACGGTCTATTTCCCGAACCTCAAATAACTATGCATGCGGCAACCGAGGGACGACATGCATTACCGGTAGGCACACATTACGGCCTTTCCAGATAACTTCCGAGAACTCGTACTTATACATCGAATAATTGAAAAGGACTACATATACCAGCACCGCTAACGGAAAGCTAAAGATGTGCATGAGATGTGCCTTACCGTAAGCAAGCTGGAGTATGGTCTTGTATAGCAATCCGCATAACAGCATGATGACTAGCGCTGCCACAAGCAGTATGTCGTAACGGCCATCCAGTGCAATTGTGATTATTAAAGTTAGCGGGGCAGCTATCCAAGCTATGTATCCTAGCGTTAGTAGAGCTACTGCTTCAGGGCGGCGATGTGTCTGGGGATAGCTCACGCGGATGGCTGTTTCGCGTTGTTCCAGAACGTCCTTGACACTAGTGACACCAAGCGTAGTGCCGCTTGCCAGGAAGGCATAACTATCATGTTCAAGCATTTTCTTAGCAAAATAAGCTTCAGGAACTACCATACGCGAAGCTGCTTCAAAACCGCCAGCTTTTACGAGTGCTTCCCGGCGTACCAGCCAGGAAGAGCTGAGCACTGGTGGCTTGTCGAATGTTCGTCTGGGCAGTGCCAGTTCCCATAGATAACGCATGGGCTGAACGAGCGGCCACTGGTCGTGGTAGAGGACATTGTGCGGCATGACACATATCATGTCCTTTTGCTTGGCAAGCGCATACCCTACAAGTTGACGCAGCGACGAGACATCAAGGCGAATATCGACACCAGCAAAGAACAACCATTCACCACTCGCGGCTTTAGCCAAAGTGTCATACGCTTGATTTTTGGCCAGCCATGTATCGCTAGGCTCACTCCCCTTAATAAAGCGTACGCCAGCATGGGCAAAGCCCTTGATAATCTCGTGGGTCCGCGGACTCTGGGAGCAATCGTCGAGTACTAGTATCTCGAGCTTGGGATAATGTGATGCTAATAGCGAGGTAATGCATTCATACAGCTGCTCAGTTTCGTTACGCGCCGGGATAGCTATTGTCAGGGATGGTAAGTCCTTATCGTGCACTGCTTCCAGGAGCGAAACAGCGCGCATACGCTGAGAGTGACGAAGTACATTCTTATAGAGCACGAATGCCGCGATAGCTTGCAAAGTAAGTATGCCGGCCAGCAAACTATAACTGGTAACATGGAAATGAGCATATACTACCCAAATGGACATCTCGACTGCCTGCAAAAGGATTAAAGCAAGACTTGTCCTATATGTTACCCGTTGCAAGTAGCGTTCATGCATCCTGCCTTTAATAATGCGCAGTAGATTGAAAGCACGGTACAGAGTGAGTAATAATAATAGTGCGGTGAAAAGGCTTGAAGCAAAAACCAGTATAATCACGGAACTAGATAGCAGTATCAGGAGAGCGAGCCATGATACTATTTTCCTGGCACGCACATGCCGCGAGGAGATGAGATGTACGCCAAGCTCTATAATGGCCGTCAAAGATAGGAGAAAACCAGTAAGTAGCATTGCATATACTATAGCATTAGCAGTATGCATACCCTCTATTGACGAAAAGCACCCAGCAGCGTATGCTTGACATGTGCCTCAGGAACCTACTATTTACAGTAGGATTTTTTAATTTTAGGGGAGTGAAGTGGCCGAAGAAACACAGAAAGAAAGTGGACGCAGCAAACGTCGTCTGCGAACCGGTACTGAAACAGTCCGTGAACGTACTGAGAAATTGCAGCAAAAAGCTGCAGAACCAAAGAATCCAAACATAATTCGCGCGTTCTTCGGAGGCTTTTTTTGGCCGCTCCGTAAGCTCAGCCAACTTATTGGCAAGCTTGGCCGCTTTCGTGTATTCAGGTGGATCGGCTATGTCCTCTGTCCGCCTTATATTCGAAACAGTTGGCGCGAACTACGCCAGGTAAGCTGGCCTGGCTTCAAACTGACTATGCGTCTGACATATGCAGTGATATTGTTTTCAGTCAGCTTCGGACTTATAGTTGCCGGCGTGGACTTTGTGCTAGATAAAATATTTAAGGAGATAATTGTAAAGTAATGGCTACAAAACGTTATGACACAACCAAGCAGTGGTACGCCATTCATACTTATAGCGGCTACGAAGAAAAAGTCGCTGAGAGTATTCGTCAGCGTGCCGATAGCTTGGATATGAAGGATAAAATTTTCCAGGTACTCGTACCAAAGGAAAAAATGATTGAGATCAAGAACGGCAAGCGCCGTGTCGTGGAAAAGCGCATCTTCCAGGGCTACGTCATCGTCCAGATGAAAATGAGCGAAGACGCATGGTACATTGTCCGCAACACACCATCCGTAACTGGCTTCGTCGGTAGCGGCACAGAGCCTACGCCTCTTGGCGACGATGAAATTGAAAAGATCCAAAAGCGTATGGGTCTCGAACAGCCGAAGCACAAGATCGATTACCGTATCGGTGAAGTCGTTTCTATCACCGATGGCCCATTCAAGGGCTTCGATGGTGCTATTAACGAGATTGACCCGCAAAAGGGCAAGCTCAAAGTCCTCGTTAACATGTTCGGCCGCGAAACACCGGTAGAGCTCGACAGCCTCCAAGTAAAACGAGTATAAATACCATGTTCGAATGCGATAAGCCCTCTGTGGTGAGTGGGGAAGTTTTTTCTATTCGCCGCGCTAGAGTTTATTGTGCATTAGATAGGTTATGTGATCTAAGTGAACGCCGTCAAGGTACGTCACTTCTATTCGAGTGCGCTTATGCCGGTTGCAACGTTGAGGCTGTGAACAATACGGATAACATCACCGAGATACTAGTTGGTAGATCATGCGAGGACTTAGAAATATCTTTAGGCGATGATGTAATCGATATGGCTAGGGATCTTGACTTACTTTTTCCATATAAACCTCGCTAAGCACAAGCTAAGTATGGGATGAGGCAAACAATGTCAGTTGAGATGTAGTCTCTGTTTTCCATTAATACGTTCCTGCACATTTTATTCATATTTATTGATATGTCACCTACCGCATAAAGGTGAACATTTACAAGTTGTACCGCTTAGCGTATAATTACCTCTGTTACGCACTACTATTTCATTCGAAACAGGTAGGAGAATGACAAACCCATTGCTTCATGGGTTTTTATTCGTTAAATAAGGAGAAAATAATGGCAGAAAAACCAATACGTGCGAATCTGAAAATGAAGATTCCAGCCGGACGTGCCAGTGCAGCGCCGCCAGTAGGTAGCACGCTCGGACAATACGGTGTTAACATGATGGATTTTATCAATCCGTTTAACGACGCGACTAAAGATATGCAAGGCGCGACTGTGACAGCACATATCACTATTTACACAGACAAGACGATGAAATTCCGTGTCGTCGGCATGCCTACGGATGACCGTATCCGTGCTGAGCTCGGCATACAAAAGGGTTCCGGTAAGCCAAACAGCGAGAAGATCGCTAAGAAGCTGACAGATGCCCAGCTGACCAAAATTGCAACAGAAAAAGCCCACGACATGAACACCGACGATGTCGCAGCCGTCAAGAAGATGGTCGCCGGCACCGCTCGCTCGATGGGCGTTGAGGTAGAGGCCTAATATGACGACCGTAGATGGCTTCAACTCGCCTTATGGAAATACGCCGGATTCTTATCTGGTTCCAGAGGAAATGGGCGTCGATGCTTTCGCAGAGATACATGGGGCATACATAGATGCCGCCAAAACTGAAGGACTCTCAGTCCAAGATAAGACGACATTAGCTGAAGATCTGAATCGCTTATGCATTAGTAATCCAGTTTCTTATGAACAATTCATGGCCAGGCAGGCACGAGAGCGTGAATCACAGGCTAATCTGCTCAGTAGTGCTGCTATGCATGATGTCCAGTATTTTGTTCATGGTGACAGTATTGGGACTAAGGGCTAATTAACCTTAGCTTGCAGTAATAAATTGCAAATAATTGTGGGAGAGTAACACTCGCTAGTACCACGAAGGAGAACAATCATGGCAGAAGCCAACAAGAAGACCAAGACAACTAAAGAGACGCCAGCAGTAGCTGAAGATGCTATTACGAACGCTGAAGTCGCTGATGTAGTGGCCGAAAAGACTGAAGTGAGCGTGAAGGATGCTACACCTGCCAAGGCTGGCAAGCGCAGTGCTAAAGCCCAAGAGGCTGCTGAAGTTAAGTCCGCCAAGGAAGAGCGTAAGGCTGCTAAGGCAGGCGAAGATCTGACTGGCACTGACGAAGCTCCAAAGCAAAAGCACCAGCCAACCCGTTCACGCCTTGAGCGCCAAGGTAAGAACTTCCGTAAGGTTGCTGAAGCGGTCGAAAAGGACAAAGCTTACAGCCTTGAAGAGGCCCTTGAGCTCGCGACAAAGACCAGCCCGGTCAAGTTCGACGCAACCGTTGAGCTACACGTCAACCTGCGCGTAGATCCGCGTCATGCCGACCAAAACATCCGTGACAACTTCGTGCTACCTCAGGGCACAGGTAAGACTGTCCGCGTCGCCGTCTTTGCAGACGTCGATGATGCTGCCGCAGCCAAGAAAGCTGGCGCTGACATCGCTGGACTGGAAGAAGTAACTAAGTTACTCGAAAAGGGTAACCTCGACTTTGACATCCTCGTAGCAACCCCCACACAAATGGCTAAGCTTGGTAAGTATGCCCGCGCACTTGGACCACGTGGTCTTATGCCAAACCCCAAGAGCGGCACCGTCACTACGGACGTCGTCAAGGCAGTCAAAGAAGCTAAGGCCGGTCGTGTTGAATACCGCGTCGACAGCACCGGTATCGTACACCTCGGCATGGGTAAGGTAAGCTTCGGCAAAGAACGCTTACTGGAAAACGCCCAGGCAATCTTTGCCAACCTAAAGGGCAACAAGCCTGCAAGCGTAAAGGGTACGTACGTGAAGTCTATCCACATCTCAACTACGATGGGTCCATCCATCACCGTTGAAAACAGCGCGCTGTAATAGCAGCCGTACACCATCCAAAAGACGCTCCTGATTATCTGGGGCGTCTTTTTTTTATCATGCTACAATGACGGTTATGGTCATCGTAGGAATATGTGGCGCTATCGGTAGTGGCAAATCGACGTTTGCCGAGCTGCTGACGGCTATCGCCCCTAGTCAGTCTATCCACCTGGAGACATCAACTCTGGTTATCGAACTCGCTAACACCTTCAATAGCACCCTATGGAGCCGCAAGGCTGCTTTGCAAGGCAGCAATGACCCCATATCTCTCGCCAATAAGTGTATTAGGGCATTGATTCCCCAGCTAAACGCTATGTCCGGCGACGAAGTTTCCGTGAACCAGGTATTGATAGATGAAGACGATGTAGCGGCGCGTCCGGAGTGGTATGAAAAGCTGTTTACGTATCTTGTCCAGGCGCAGCAAATGCCAACTACTGCCGGGCAAAAGATTACTGCCGAGAATAAAACCCACTACCGGCCGTTACTACAATGGATCGGCGGCTATTTCTTATACAAGCTCGGCAATAAACTCCTGTGGTACGAAGAGCTGCTGCGCCGAGTGCAGGCCGCTGGGCCGGATATCATACTTGCAGTATTAACGGCACCCAGACAGCCTTCAGAAGCTGAATTTGTCAAAGCCGCCGGAGGTAAGGTCATTAAAATAGTTCGTCCCGGCTTAATAAGCGACACAACGGACGTCACCGAGAGGCAGGTCGCAAATATAATCCCGGATACGATTATTACTAATAATGGCAGCGTTACGGACTTACGGGACACAGCAAAAAAAGTCCAAGCCGCCCTCCTTCAAGACACACTGAGAGCTTCTTATAGTGCCAGGGATATGACAGGTTGACGTATAAGACGGGGAGAAGCATAAGCAACTAAGTAGCAGTGACACCGATTTGCGTAAAAAACACATTACTATTTTCCTTGCCTCTGACTCTGCCATTGGCTATATTATGGGGAAGCGGAGGAAACACTTTGGGAGTTTATAGCAATATTGATATTACAAAGGCACTTGATGAGGGGCACATTGTTTGTCATCCCTTCAATCCTAAGCATGTGAGTCACGCGAGCCTCGACGTGACACTAGGTTATTACTATTACCGTACCGAAAAAATGCAGGAACGGACTATCTACAATCCGTTCGACCGTGAAGACGTAGAGCGTTATTTCGACGGCCCGTACAAGGCTATGCCGCACGGCGAATGGGCTAAGCTGAACGGCTTCACGCCTCTTAAGAACATTCCACTGGACCACCCTATCATCGCCCTCAAGCCAGGCGAGCGCATACTCGCGCACACCCACGAATTCTTTGGCATAAAACCACCAGGCGCCTATCAGGTCAAAGCCCGTTCTAGCTGGGGACGTAACGGCGTTTCCGTTTGCTTCGATGCCGGATGGGTCGATCCCGGCTACATCAATCGCCTGACGCTGGAGATTTATAATTTAAACGAGCGCGAAACCGTCGTCCTACCCGTAGGCGAACGCATCGCACAAGCAGTATTCCTGACGACGGGCGAAGTAGCCGGTAGCTACGGTGAAGGCCGCGATGCTGGCTTTAGCGGCAAGTACCAGCAGGGCAACGATCTGGAGACAATTATCAAGACGTGGTCGCCGGACATGATGTTGCCAAAGGCATATAAGGATACACGTACCATGCCGACAGTCGTAGAAGGACTGTCATATGACTGATAGGAGAGATATTCATGAGCGTTAGGGGTAAATACATCGTCCTTGAAGGGCCTGAAGGGGTTGGTAAGACAACGCAAATTTCAGAGCTCGCAAACCGCTTACAAAAAGCAGGGTTGCCAGTTCGTGTCCTGCGTGAACCTGATAGTCAAAGTGACCTGACCGCCCGGGCTATTCGCCAGCTAACCCAGGATCCCCGCTATCCTATGAATACGCGCACAGAGGTGTTGCTCTACAACGCCGCCCGTTCCCAGTCCCTTCAGGTTATTCGAGAAAGCATCGAACAGGGCGTAAACTGCATTGTTGACCGCAACTACCTTACCACCTTGGCCATTCAGTATTACGGTCGCGGTGATGTGCCAGATTATGAAACGATCAATAACATCATCAAATTTGCAGTTGCCGACATGGAGCCGGACCTCTGTATAGTGCTTGATGCTCCCGTACATATGCTCAAAGAACGTGCTGCACATCGTGGGAGTGGGGAACGCTTCGATAACTTGGACGAACCATTCCTGGAGCGAGTCCGCGCAGGATACTTATGGGAAGCTAAGCAACGTAATTTCCCCGTGGTATTCGCGAACGATGCCCCTGAGCTCGTCGCCGATGAAGTTTGGAAACACGTCGCCGATACGCTCGGAAAGCGCTCGAACTCAACGGCCGAAATAACGCTGCCGCAACCTATTTCTGTCAAAGATATTATTCAACAAAGAGAACAAGCTTCAGAGACGGTTAAGACTACTGAAAACGAAGCCGCCAATGACGAACCATTGGTCATCAAAGATGCTAATGGACGTTATACCATCACTGACGCCGGGAAGGCATACCTGGAACAGGCAGTTACCGACACTACTGGCAACGTCTATGCTTTTACCGACAAACTAAGCCCGGTCACTATAGCTGCTGCCATGGCCCGTCTTAGCCGCCGAGGCGACGACATGCGCGTCACTATTCTCGACGAATTCGCAAATCAAGCCGGTAAAGATGAAAAGCTGCTCCAGCGGGTCATTACTGCGTACGGCGATGATTCCGTCCAACAGCTGGCGGGTATGCACGTCGTTGTCGAGAATGCCAGCAACTTGCTCACGAAGAAACTCGAGTGGGGAAGATTGGCTTCGTATCTCGAGCAATCTACCCGCTATATTTACTACGATCAGAAAGATTCCGAAGGCAACTACCGGTATTTTGTTCCCGAGCAACTTGATGATGCTACTAAACAAGAATACAAATTACACCTCGATAAGGTATTTGATCTCTATTCTGATATGGTACACAAGCTCACTAACTACGTCCGAGAACGTTCGTCCATACCGAAAGAAGAACGCGACATGGCCTTCAATGGCGCAACCCGAGCGCAGGCCTGTGACGCCGTA
>JAQGGU010000070.1 GCA_028289265.1 Candidatus Saccharimonadota bacterium
GTCTGATGGACCGCAATGACTGGGATGGAGCTTTTGAAAAGCTGTACGTCGAGGTTGCCAACGAAAAGTTCGGTATTTCCTGGCACGAAGCGGTAAGCGACGTGGTTTGCCTGGGCGTACTCGAGCAGGTCGCGGTTGCGCGATTCATCGGCGTATAGCTCAGTCTGGATAATGGTGTGGATAGGCTCGTCAATTTTCTCAAGCGCGCTTCTAAACTCTTCGTAGGCTGGCACGTGCCGGTGCTCACCCAATGCGTACTTCGTCCCAATAACCCCCACGATCTTGTATCCGGAGTGCCGACTGTCGACGAGCAAATCAACGAGCTCGGCAGTCATGGTGGTATTGCCGACGATAAGGACGTTGTTGAGCCCAATCTTAAAGCTGAATAGTTCGGTACGTATCATGCGGGCAAGGTTGCGGAAAATAACTAAAAAGAGGAATCCCAGGGCAAAGCCATAGATCGGTACGAGTTTGGAGGGAAACAGCGGAGTAGCCGAAAGAAAGTTTACGAAAATGACGGACAGCAGGCCAATGAATGAGCCTATTAATAACCGGCCAAACTCCACGAAGCGCTTTTCATAAATATTGTTGTTGTAGAGGCCGAGTAGTCCAAAAATCAGGATCCAGAAAGGTAAGACCATGAGAAAAGTTTCAAAGTAGACCCGCGCGGGCACTTGGTTGGCAATCGGAATGTCGCTGATGGTGACGCGCAGTACATAGGCCGCCACGAAAGCCGCGATGAGGGCAAAGAAGTCCCCGAGCATCAGGAGCACGTTATAAATTTGCGAGGCATTGTTCTTCATATGTTTATGGGCGTATAACGCTATACTAAATTGTAGCACTCATGAAGAAGTTCATCTCTATTCTGCCCAATTACCTGGCGCGTATCAGCGCAGCCATTATTGCACTTATGCCTTTCCACGCCTTCATGACTGTCTGGCTCTCGAGTGGAGTCGGTCACTACACGCTTGTCAGGTTATGGAAGGAGATATTGCTGTTACTGCTGCTTGTAGGCGCCGGCTTCCTGTTCGTGACGCAGCCTAAAGTCCGGGCGGCTTGCAAACGCCAACCTTTGATAGGGCTGATGTGTATATATGTATTGTTTGTAATCCTGGTAGGTGGCGTTGCTTATATATTTGATGGGGTAAGTCTCAAAGCCTATACTTACGGCGTGCTGCTTGATAGCCGATACCTGGTGTTCTTTTGTGTGACATGGCTTGCGACCCAGTACAGCGACCTATTGGTGCGTTTCTGGAAACACCTCTTGCTCATTCCGGCAGCTGTAGTTGCTGGCATTGCGGCCTTGCAATATACGGTGCTGCCGGCTGATTTCCTACGGCATTTCGGCTACGGGCCAGATACGATTCGCCCAACACTGACTATCGACCAAAAGGATGCCTATAAGCGCGTCCAGTCGACGCTGAGAGGGCCAAATCCGTTCGGGGCATATCTTGTCGTGGTACTCAGCGCACTGAGCGCTTTGCTGCTTAAGATTAAAAACCAGCGCCTTGGGCTGATTGTCTTGTACGTACTTGCTGGCCTGGCGCTTGTTTTTACGTTTTCGAGGAGTGCTTGGCTGGGCGCGCTTGCCAGTACCGCGTGGCTATTATGGATGGCAGTCAGTTCAATGAGGTGGCGTAAGGTTCTGCTTGTCGGTGGAGCCGCGGCACTGGTGTCGTTTGGTGCGCTTGGTTATTTGCTTCGGGAAAATGACCACTTTCAAAATGTATTCTTCCACACTAATGAGCATTCGCAGTCGTCTGAAAGTTCCAATTTCGGCCATGCGAAAGCGGTCAGTGAAGGGCTAAAGGATATAGCGCGGCAGCCATGGGGAAGCGGCACGGGTACGGCCGGCCCGGCATCCGTTTATAATGCTAGTGAACCTAGGATCGCGGAGAATTATTTCGTCCAGATTGGCCAGGAAATTGGTATCGTCGGGCTCTCGCTATTCTTAGTAATAAATATTTTAGTTTCCAAATTGTTATGGCAACGTCGACGACATACCCTTGCTTCTGTGTTGCTTGCCAGCTTTATAGGTATTACGGTCATTAACTTGCTGATGCACGCTTGGGCTGACGATACGCTTGCTTATATTTGGTGGGGCTTGGCTGGTGCGGCTGTCGCTTTGCCGATTGCGAAAGAAGGCCATGAAGTTGCCAGCTAAAGCCAGGGTAATGCAGTTTGTCGAGTATTTTATCGGCGGCGGCGTATTTTTCTGGAGCGGCTACATCACATTCGGCATCTGCTACAGTGTCTTTCATTGGCAGTGGTGGCAGGCCAAGCTTCTGGCGGACACTATCGGGTGGACGCTCAATTACCTGGTGCAGCGGTACTGGGCTTTTACGAGCAAGGGCTTATCAAAAAACGAGTCAAAAAACCGCACACGATACATCATTGTGTCGGTAGTCGATACGGTTCTGGACTATGCGATCGTCGGGGGGCTGAACGCCGTGGGAGTTTCTCCGTATATAGGCATGTTCGTTGCGGCCGGATTCTTTACGGTTTGGAACTATATGTTGTATCGTTTCTGGGTTTTCAGAGAGGAGTATAATAAAGCATAAGCATGACTACAGATACCTCAAACAGCATCCGTCCCACCAAAAAACAACGAGAACTTCTCTCATATATAGAGCAGTTTATTGGCGAACATGGCTACAGCCCAAGCTACCGGGAGATTATGAACGGACTGCAATATACGTCTGTAGCCACGGTATCATTGCACGTCAATAGCCTGATTGGTCGAGGACATTTGCGTAAGCGCGACCGCTCGGCACGATCCTTGGAAGTGGTCAGCGGCAGTGCTGCGGTGCTTACATCTAAGGACATTCAGCCGGCTGAAGAAAAATGGCTTATTGAGAAAGTTGAACAATTATTCAAGCAACTGGAAACGGCTGATGAAGTGAACCAAGGGGCAGTCGACGAGCTGTATGTGCTCGTTGGCTCTTTAAAAATCCTCGGCCTGCAAGGAGCGGCGCAAAGTTTTATTCCGAGGCTCAGCGAAATTGGTAAAAAGGTAGCGTAAATGGCTAAAACAAAAGGGAAAGAAAAAACCGATAAGCGCTGGGATGCGAAGCCGTCCCACAAAATACGCCATACTATCCTGACGGTCGTTATTACTTTGCTGATTGTTGGCAGCGGCGCCTACGCATATTTTTTCTTTAGCAGCGATACAGAAGCGTCGATTCAAAACAGCCCTACTAAGCTCGCGACAAGGACTATTGCCTCTCCTGCGGAAACAAACCTGCGCTTTGACGAAGAAGCGTTTGCTTTTAGCCTTCCAAAGGAATGGAAAAAGATTGGCCAGCAGAGCACGGGTCCTTACCGCAAATACAGCTACCAGAGCGGACTTAAGAATGCAGAGAACCGCTACCTGGATGTTTATATCGATGCACTGCCGTTAAATATGGCAGTGAATAAGGCAGTGGCTGTACGTAGCGAGGGCTCGACGCTGAGTCATGGGACAGTATCAGATAATTGCACCGAGTTTACGACCAAAGGATCTGCTCTGATAGCTCCAGCCAAGTGGGACGGAGTCGACTTTTTGTGCGATATGGACGCAACGGGCCGCAATGTGATTGGTACGAGTGCGGCAGGCAGCATTAATAAGGTGGAGCTTACGAACGCTGGTTTTACAAAGCACATGTTCTTTTTTGTCTATACTGACCACAATTTCAATCCGGATTATGGTATCTTCTACGACTTCCTAGATTCGTTTAGCGTGAAATAAAGGCCATTTACGTTTGCGCATTTTGGGCGCATGACTGCGACTCCGCTTCCTCACCTTATTATAAATACGGCTTCGAACCGTCGCTTATCCTGCATCCCAAACTGCACTAAACGTAAATACTCTACACAGAGGTAAGGCGATACAAAATTACAGTATGAGCTTGTATACAAAAATACTATATGTAGCGTAAGCTTTTACTGTTACACTACTAGAACTTAACAACTAATGCTGGAATCCTGTGTAAATCAGGAACTGTGCCGCAACGGTAAAAAGGTGCTCATTAACCTCAAAGGAAAAAGAGCAGCCGGAGACTTTGGCTATGCCAAAGCCCTGCGCGACGAGAAAAAACTTGGTTTTGTCTCGTTAACCCTTAAGTCCGATACAGCTACTAATAAAGTCTTCCGAGCAGAAGCAGCTGTACTAGTTACTGACCTCTGCTCACGAAGCGGGGGTATTTTTATATGGGGGCAGCGGCGTTCGTGCACGAAAGACCGGTTGACGTTTTTCTGATTGAGACACCGGAAATCTTTGCGGTGGCCGCTCCAGAACTGCCGGAAGACCAGCTTATCCGCGCCCGCGCTGAACGGCTTATCCGCCGCGCTAGTGCCGCCATTATCGCAGAAGAGGTCGAGCTTGTAGAAATATGTAGTGAAGCCCCTGTTCGCTATGCATCTTTGTTTGAAGCTATACAGTGCGCCGCCAACGGAGACGAGCGGGCGCGAAAACTAATCACTGCAGATGTACAAACTGATACCGGAGAGCGCACGATAAAAGCAGGGAACATTACTGAGATAGAGCTGACCACTGATGAAGATGGCAATATATGGCAATACGGCCAGGAAATGGATGACGTATATGTTAACGCCCTTCGGTATGCGGCTGACGGCTGGCAAATGCGCGAGCGCAGCGAGATTGAGGCGCGTAATGGTACCCGCATTAAGCACCACAACCGTTCGGGTAGATTAAATGACGATTACTTTGTGGCTTTCTCTTGTGTCGCGGATAATATGACTACTAAAGAACTGCAGGAGACAGGTTTTTTCACTGATACCATGTCGGTAGTCATTCAGGTAACGCACTCCAATGATGGGGTACTGACCACTCAGTCAGCGTTCGTCGCCGGTGTTAAGCACCCGGAAGGTCCCAGACACGATATCAAGGCTGTTGTAGGAGTCGCAGAGCGCTTCGGTGTGGATTTAAGCGGAAAGACAAGCGCTCAAATACTGGACAACCCTCTTTTGATACCCAAAGAACTTATGCCAAACGGCGTGCTGGATCTCGTGCGTATGTATGATGAAGCGGCAGGGGGCACTTTTTTTGGCCAAGACAAATCTATTGAGGATTACCAAGAATACGCTGCATTCTGTAAGCGGCGTGAAGCCAATTTCAAGCCGAAAGTCGAGCGGATAGTCAATGAACTTATCGCTGAGGCGCCCACAATTACCTCTCCTGAAATGGCGACCGAGCGCCTAGGCAAAATTTCCGCAAAGTATATGGTAGAGATGGCCGTTCAGGATAAGACGATTAATCCCGATGTATTTGGAGGGGGTGCCGCCGCCCGTATTGAAGTGGCCCGTTGGCATGTCGCACACGGAAACTATGAACAAGCTGCACAATTAACCAAAGAAGCGGTGCGGGTCGAACGATCCTCCTCATGCCCGAACGGAAAATCCGGTGTACGCACCGAAAAGTCCTTTGATGATGTAAGTGAGAGCGGTGAGTCCGATACTTCGGAAGGCGATTCCGGCGATTGTGAGTTTGTATCCAAAGAGTGTCCGGAATGTGGCGCCAAGGATGTCAAAACCGTCGTTAAAAAAATTAGCACGACTGCCAAGCGTATCAGCGGCAGCTGCGGATGTTCCGTCACTGCCTCAAACGGCTAATGAGCGTATAATTAGGTCTATGGCAACCAATAAAAACAGTGCCGAAGAGGGTGTGGTCTACCAAGAATTAGTTCGAGAGCAATCTCCCGAGCTGTTTTGTGATGCCTGCGGATTTTACCCTATTGAGCCGGTGCATGGACATTTCATGTGCCCAAGCTGTCATATGCCGACTAAATGTTGCGAGGGAATGCCGGCGAATGTCTAGACTGCTCAAAAAGAAGCTTAGGATCGGGATTTACGCTGGCACCTTCGATCCGGTACATGCCGGACATATTTCTTTTGCGCTTCAGGCTAAAGATGCGGCCAAACTTGACCAGATTATCTTTATGCCCGAGCGGAGACCGAGGTATAAGCCCAGCGTTGAGCATTACGCGCATCGGGTGGCCATGCTCAAAGCGGCACTCGCGCCGCACCCTGACCTGGCTGTGATGGAGGTGGTCGATAGGCAGTTTACGGTTCGCCGTATGCTACCTCTCTTGGAGTCATTATTTCCAGGTGCAGAACTGGTATTCCTGATGGGGTCCGATACGGTCATGACATTGCCTTCCTGGCAGTATGCCGAGCGGCTTATGAGCAGGTGTGAGTTTGTGGTGGGGGTGCGATCAGAGCACCAGCATACGGCCGTCGAGCATAGCGTGTCCGAGTGGACGGTAGCACCGCCGGCACTCATGATCTTCGATAGTTACGCCCCACAGATATCTTCGTCGAAAGTTCGGCATGCTCTGAGGACTAATCAGTATGTAGAGGGTTTGCTGGCAAGCGTACGCCGTTACGCGAAGAGTGAATGGCTCTATGTTTCACCGGGAGTGAGTGTATCTTAGAAACTTCTTGCAAAGCATAAGCATTTGGTGCATAATGCGCCTATCATTGCCGACATGCGAGACTAGCGCAAGTGATACAAAAACATTAAAAAACAAAAATCAGCCTTGGTATAGCTAAGGTGTAGGGGAGTAACATGCCTGTAAAAGTTCAGGTCGTGGAAACCGAAGATGTGCCTGTAATGGTCAATATTCGACGTCCCGCTTGGCAGGAATTCCTGCAGTATTAAATAAAAATGAGCCTTATGCAGAGGCTCATTTTTATTTAATGCAAGTTGTCCCGCTTACTGGTCGGATTCAGTAGTGGTTGGAGTTGTTTCGGCTCCCGCCTCGGTCGAAGTGGTAGCGGCTGGTTTTTTTCCGGTCTTCTGCTCAATTGCCGCATCTATGATTTTACTGAATGCGTCTAGGCTCAGACCCGGACTGCTGATTTTCTTACCATCAATAAAGAACGTTGGCGTAGACTCGACCTTTAAGCGAGTGGCTTCCTTTAGGTCGGCTTGTACGCGGTCATTGACGAGGCTGCTTTTGAAGTCTGTCGTAAACTTCGGGACATCTAAGCCGAGTTGTTTCGCGTAAGCTTCAAAATCTTTCTGTGGATTTGAGCTGGGACTCCAGCTCTGCTGGTTCTGATACAGAAGATCATGCATTTCCCAGAACTTTCCTTGCAGATCGGCTGCTTCGGCGGCTCGGGCGCTAGCTATGGCGTTCGGATGGGCCGTGTATATGGGGAAATTGCGGAACTGGAAGGTGATCTGATCTTTGTACTTTTCTTTAACCTGCTTGACGACAGGGAAGTACTGATAACAAGCCGGGCACTGGAAATCTCCGTATTCGACAAGCTTAACACCGCTCGTGCCTTCGCCGTATACGTGGTTTGTGACAGTTCCATTGCCGCTTGGTGCGTTGGCTTTATTGTCGTTTGTTATAAAGAAGATTCCGCCCAGCACTGCTACTATAGCGACCAAGACACCCCAAAACCGCTTATCCATATTGTTTTACTTCCTCCTACTATATAATTAAGTATACATGACCAACCTGAAGCGTAGCACTAAAGTAACTGGAAACGTTACGTTATGAACGAATTTATAGCCGCATGTATGTTCCTTGGCTTGGCACTTTTTGGTGTCGCGCTTCGCAAAACCTACGATTACTTGCCTCGAAAAGAGCTGAAGCGCCAGGCCCGTGCTGGCGACCATGTGGCCAGCGTGTTGTACCGCGCGGTAGCCTATGGCCCGACGTTACGACTTTTTCTATGGTTGTTTATAGGTGTCACAGCCGCGCTCGGCTTTGTTTTATTCGTCCGGGTGGCACCGCCGCTGCTAGCGTTTCTGGCTGTGGCTGGCCTGCTGTGGTACGGCTTTGTTTGGATGCCGACAGCCCGTATTTCCGGCATTGGCGCTAAGCTCGTCATATTTGTGACCCCAGCGATTGCTTGGGTATTGAATTATCTCCACCCATTATTTTATCGGTTGGCTGTATTGGTCCAGCCGCGCCGGGCGGGTATGTTCCATACCGGCTTATATGAAAGGGAGGACCTGGTCGAGCTCCTGGAGTTACAGCGCGGCCTTGCCGATAGCCGCATTACGAGTGCCGAAATTGACATGGCGATTCATGCTTTGACCTTTGGCGAACGCACGGTTAGTGAAATTATGATTCCGCGCAGGGTAGTGAAAATGGTTAGAGCCGATGACCTGATCGGCCCGGTCCTAATGGATGAATTGCACGAAAGTGGCCACTCGCGCTTCCCGGTATATGGCGAAACAAAGGATACTGTTGTAGGCACGCTGTACTTACGTGACCTTATTGACGTGAAGCATGGCGGCAAGGTGAGTGACGTAGCGCGTCCGGAAGTTTATTATATCCACGAAGACCAAACGCTATACCAAGTGCTCCACGCTTTTATCAAAACCAAGCACCATTTATTTATTGTGGTGAATAGTTTTGAAGAGTACACCGGCATTGTCAGTATCGAGGATGTGATTGAGCAGGTTATTGGGCACAAGATTGAAGATGAGTTCGACAGGTACGATGACATGCGCGCAGTCGCAAAACACCATGCCCAAAAGGAACATGATTCACACAAACAAGTTCCCGAAACGGTGACAGAAGTGGTAGAATAGCCGTAATGTGTGATAGTAAGTACCGTTTGAATATGAGTCTACGGGTCGGTAAGTAAAGTCCGGCAACTTTACTTATGTATTCGACCCAGCACAATCAGCCCGCTTACTAATTTATCCTAGGAGAAACATATGAGAACGTACGCTAAAGACACCGTGAGCCGTGTCTCAGAGACAGTTACTGTAAAAGGCTGGGTAAACTCACGCCGCGACCACGGCGGCCTGATATTTATTGACCTTCGTGACCATACCGGTGTCCTCCAGTTGGTCATACAGCCAGATACAGAAGAAGCATTCAAGCTAGCAGAACAACTGCGCGATGAGTTTGTTATATCAGCCGAGGGAATTGTGCGCGAGCGCGACGAAAACCTGAAGAATCCGAACATTCCCACTGGCGGCATAGAAATTAAGGTGGATGGTCTACAGATTCTCAACCGGTCAGAGCCCCTGCCGATTCAGCTCCACGGCGACGCAATTGCCAGTGAAGACTTGCGCCTCAGGTATCGCTACTTGGATCTTCGCCGGCCGAAGATGCAAGATATGCTTCGCAAGCGTGCCACCATGTACAAGTACATGCGTGACTTTATGGAATCAAATGATTTTACTGAGGTTGCCACGCCTATCCTTGCAAACTCAAGCCCCGAAGGCGCTCGTGACTTCCTGATTCCTTCCCGTCTTCACCCAGGAAAGTTCTATGCCTTGCCGCAAGCCCCACAGCAGTTCAAGCAACTTTTGATGGTAGGTGGCGTACCGCGCTATTACCAGCTGGCGGCGTGTTTTCGCGACGAAGACCCACGGGCCGATCGCTTATATGGTGAGTTCTATCAGCTCGACCTTGAAATGGCATTCGTGGAAGATGGCGAGGAAGTACGCTCGCTCACTGAACCTCTTATCAAGCAGCTTGTAACAGAGTTTGCCGGCAAGAAACTATTATCTGAAGACATCCCACGCATTCCATACGCCGAAGCTATGGAGAAGTACGGCTCAGACAAGCCTGACTTGCGATACGGCATGGAGCTTATTGATCTTTCCGAAGAGCTAAAGAACTCCGGCTTTGGTGTGTTCGCTGGCGCTATTTCCGGCGGTGGCTGCGTGAAGGCAATATGCGTTAAGGGCGCGTCTATCCTTAGTCGTTCACAAATCGACCAATTCACTGAGATTGCCAAGAGCGAAGGAGCTGGCGGCCTGGCATACCTGACATATGAAAACGGGGAAGTAAAATCACCTATCGCTAAATTCTTAAGTGCCGAAGAGCTTGAAGCCATAAAGAACAAGCTAGGAGCCGAAGACGGCGACGTAGTATTCTTTGGCGCCGACAAACGTCCTGTCGTCAACAAAGTCCTCGGTAAATTGCGCGTAGAGTTTGCCGGCCACTTTGGCTTGAAAGACCCAAACACTATCGCCCTCTGCTGGATTGTCGATTTTCCATTTTACGAGCAGGACCTTGTTACTGGCCATCTGGATTTCGGGCACAACCCATTCTCAATGCCCAAGGGCGGCCTGGAAGCGCTTGAGCAAGAAGACAAACTCGCTATTGTTGCGGACCAGTACGACATGGTTATGAACGGCTACGAAATCTGTTCCGGCGGTGTCCGTAATCACAACCCGGAAGTGCTTTACAAAGTATTTGAAGTGTTAGATTATTCAAAGGAGTACGTTGAGGAGCGCTTCGGTGCCATGATAAATGCCTTCAAATATGGCGCGCCGCCGCACGCAGGCTGTGCGTTTGGTGTGGACCGTATTTTCATGGAGCTGATGAGCGAAAGTAACATCCGCGAAATTGTGGCCTTCCCGAAGAACGGTTCCGGCGTAGACCTCATGATGAACTCGCCAAGCCAGGTCGACGAACCTCAGCTCAAAGAACTCCATATCCAACCAGTCAAAGAAGGATAAGATGAGCGGTATAAAACTAGTACTGACGGACTTTGATGGTACCGTCGTACAGTTTGGCAAACACGAGGTGTCGAATGAAGTACGCCAAGCAGTCGTGGCGTGCGAAAATCAAGGCATCAAAGTCGTAGCTGTTACGGGCCGCTATTTCCAGATGGCACAGCCGGTACTTGAAGTCCTGGGTTTCGATGATCTATGCATTTTTGATAATGGAGCGAGCATTATACATGCTCGGACTGGCGAACTTGTTTGGTCAAAATGGCTGGAAGTAGAGCAAGTCCAGCATGTCGCCCATATCCTCGCACCTAATAGCCGGTTAATAGACTATGATCCCGGGCACAATGAGCACGAGCCTGCTGATAACGAATCAGAGTTGATAGATCAGATTGCTCAAGGAACCTCACACGTTTATAGCTTAGTAGAGATGAGCCATATAGATGAAACAATAGCCCGTTTATCTGAAGTGCCTGACGTTACTTTCTATACTGCAGCGAGCACACGCGGCGAAACAGACTGTCTGGGTATTCAAATCAATCACGCGCAGGCCGATAAGTATCATGGCGTTCACGCGCTCCGTAAGATCCTTGGTATTCCTAAAGAGCAAACGCTAGCCATAGGTGATGGTGACAATGACGTATCGCTATTTGAGAACGCCGGTATCCGTGTCGCCATGGGAAATGCCACCGAAAAGCTGAAGGCCGCTGCCGACCATATCGTAGCCACAGTCGATGACGATGGATTCGTAGAAGCCATGGAGCGTTTCGTTCTAAGATAGAGTAAGGGATTGCCAGACGTACCAGCTGGCGATGGACTCATATGGGTGCCAGTTATTCTTTTGAGCTATGGCCGCGATGTCTTTTGCTGTCGGCAGCGTCTCGAAATTATAGAGTTCACGGACACCGTTTTTGATGCCTAGATCGCCTACCGGCAGGACGTCCATGCGGCCCATACAAAATATCAGGAACATGTGCACTGTCCACTCGCCAATGCCTTTGACGGCAGTGAGTTCATTGATGACCTCGGCATTACTCAGGCGGTCGAATGTATCGAGTAAAATTTTGCCGTCTTTCACGTGCCTCGCAAGGTCATGGACGTAGGCCGCCTTGGCGCGTGAAAAACCAACGCTACGCAAACTGTCTTCGTCCATAGCGAGTATGGCTTCGGGTGAGGGAAATTCCCCGCTAAATAGTGCAACAAAACGTGCTTCAATAGCAGCGGCTGACTTTAGGCTGAGTTGTTGGCCGATGATGGACTGTACGAGTTCCTGGTAATAATTCTTGTGTGGTCGAAGCGGGCAGATGCCCACACGCTCAATAACCGCGCCGAGCACGGGATCATGTTTTGCAAGATGCTTAGCAGCATTAGTAACGGTTTCATCATTTGCGAGAAGCATTCCTGTAGTATAAGGCTTTAATAGCTATCCTCTAACAGTGATCTTTGCTACCATTAGGGCAATGAACCAAACACAAAACGCCGTTACGGACGAAAAAGCTAAGCTACTGCCTCGAATCACGGGTTTCTTTTTTGACCGGCCGCTTCGGACTTTTTTGATTTGGCTCGTCCTCGTTGTATTCGGTGCTCTTAGCTATACTACACTGCTCAAGCGCGAAGGGTTCCCAAGCATTGCCATTCCGATTGTGATCGTCAATGGTGTGTATGGCGTCAATGATCCTGCACAGGTGGACGCTAAAGCGGCCGCTCCAGTATCCGAGCAGGCACTCAAACAAGCCGGTGTGCATTCTGTTACTACTACCAGCGAAGGCAGTTTCTTTACTGCTGTCATTCAATATGATGAAGCGACTGATCCAGCGGTAGCCAAAAGTTCTTTACAGCGGGCAGTGGAGGGTGATAAGCGTATACCTGACGATGTACAGTTCAATTTCGCAGCTCCGCATTTTGGAGTTACTGGTGGTTCAACGAAGAAAGTTGATGCTACTGTTTCCGTGTATAGCGACAAAGATATGAGCCTGCAAGAGCTCACTAACCTAGCTAGGAAGGCTGTTGAACACCTCAACAAGCAACCGCAGACGTATGTTGACAACTATTTTGTTGAAGACCCTTTCCAAGAGGCGGTAAACCCGGCGACTGGCCGAAAAGTGACGGTGCAACGTACCTTTGATCGATATGTTGAGCGCGCTGATAATGCCGCTAAAACATACCAATCAGTGGTCATTGGAGTTGCCGGCGCCCGGGACGCTGATGTTATTAAGCTCGACAATGAAATCAAGACTCAGTTAGCTTCCTTACGCGGGCAATCAGAATTCAGTGACATTCACACGCAGATCACAGCGAGCTACGCGCCGGCGATCAAAG
>JAQGGU010000052.1 GCA_028289265.1 Candidatus Saccharimonadota bacterium
CGTGATTACTTAAGTACCGAGCTATTTTACCTGATAGACGTCAGTATTTCCAGATGTTGATAGCGATTGATCCCATTGACAAAGAAAGCTGAGCACCGGATCATATACTTAAGTAGTTTAATGGCTAAGTGCCGGGAGAATAAATGAGAGTATTTATAAAAGAACGGGCACTTACACCTAGCTGGGATTTGGTGAGGCCGAGCGTGGCATTACTCCGGAAAAATATATGGCCGACTATATATTTATCATTTCTCCCTATTCTCGCCATGACAGTCGGTTCCGTAATGATAGACGAGCGCAATCTACGCGCCTCTATTCCCGGTATCATAATAGTCCTAGTCTCCATCATTTGGTATTTTCTGACCTATCCTGGATTTACGTATATGCAGGCGAAGGCAGCGCGCGGTAAAGTGCTTACACCAATGGAAAGTTTTAAAAAAGGCTTACCCCGCTTTTGGCAGCTTATTGGTATGAGCTTACTGTCTTCCCTCCTCATATTCGTAGGACTTTTAGCCTTCATCGTTCCCGGGCTTATCCTTCTCCGTGCCTTTTACCTCGCGCCGTACTATGTCGTCGACAGAAAGCTGGGGCCAATAGAGGCGCTGAAACGGAGTTATGAAGATTCAAAGCCTGTCACAGGCTGGATATGGGGAATCATAGGAGTGGAACTGGTGTTCGGCCTGATTGCAGGACTCTTCGGCCGCATACCAGTTATAGGCTACCTGTTCGCAATCATCTTGAGCTATCCGTACATTTTTGCTCCGGCACTGCGTTACAGTGAGATTGTCCATAAAACAAAAATACCAAACGTCGAACGTTAAAATATAATTGTCTCTAAGTTAACTAGCGAATAGCCCGTAAGAAACAAGGTAATGTTTCATCGCGGATTTGCAAGTTTTTGCGCAAAGCCGCACGAACCTCATAGTTCAGCTCATATTGCAGTTTATCCAGCCCTACTACGGCTATCATCTGCTACTGCGTGCGGCGATAGAATACAAGCTGAGCATCACCATATGACTTAGCAGTGAGGACTTCGGTCCTATCAAATTTACGGACTGGTTCACTGCCCGGCCATGACAGAACGAAAATGCCTCCCTCTTTAGTTTGAAAAATCAATTTTTGGAGGAGGACAGGGCGGATATCATTGTACGGAGGGTCAGCCAGGACGATATCAAACGTCATGGCTTGGTTATTGCGCGACCAACCGGCAACATTTTTCCGTAAAACAGTGATCTTATCTTTCAGCTGTAGGGCCTCGACATTCGCCTGTATGGTTTCATACGCCTCTTTATCTATATCGATTGCTACGGCACTCTCCGCCCCTCGGCTGATGGCCTCAATACTCAGCGCACCGCTACCAGAAAATGCATCGAGGACCGTGAGGCCGCTAATATCACCGAGTATATTAAAAAGCGCGCCACGTATTTTATCTCCCATAGGATGAGTGCGATGACCGCGCGGCGAATCAAAAGTCCGGCCACCCAAGCTTCCGGTTATGACTCTCATTGTGCTGGTCCGGCTGCTTTGGCTTCCATGAGTGCACCGTACCACACGAGTGTCACCGAACGGACAATAGCGGGTGCAAGTTCCCGGCGAATCTGCCGTGCCAACTTAGGGGTCCATCCATTTTTATAAAAGTTTTCATACATACCGAGTGTAGCGATTTCCTGAGCTTGCCGCCGGAACCATTCCCCTACACCCTGAGAGGTAAAGTTATCTATATCAGCAGGTTGTGGCAATGCCGTCCGTAGCCTTAGGGGCAAAACGACGGTCGCAAATCCCCATTCAAAAGCAGCATGCGTCGTAAACAACCCCTTGGGACCCCACATTTTCCAATTATTATGTAGCTGGTTGCGCCGCGTCTCACCTGGCATGAGCAGTTTTGTCTTTATGGTCGTGCGTGTTTCTATCCCTTCGCCATTCCGCAGCTCAACGAGCTTTTCCTCATAGGGGTAATGATGGGCAGGCGTCAAACCATCGACAATGGCATGCGACAGCCAAGCGGCTTCAAAGGCGGCACGAACATCATCGTTGCGCCTAAGGGCGTCTACGAGCAGACCATAGTGGCCCTCGATAATCTTTATGAGGCCAACATCCTCATTATCAAAAGGCTGGATATAATGCCATGGTTCGTCCTTAGCAGGACTTTTACGTTTGATTGCATCCGGACCTTTGTCGCCTTCAAAATATAGAATGGTTCGTTTGCGAGGAAAAGAACAGGCGGGCACTAAGCGCTCTAGATGGTTACGCGCGATGCGGTCAACCTTTTGGTGAGCGCCCATAATGCGCCCTGAAAAATTTGTCAGAGTGGATCCAGAATACATATATATTAATTCAAATTCGTTACTGCCCGGAGTCGGGCTACTTGTTGCATAAGATAAGGATATTGTACCAAATTCTCATGCTTATCGATAAACTGTTGGGCAGTTTCCCTGGCCGCAGCAATCAAGCGAACATCGGTCAGGGTGGCGATCCGAAGATCAAGCTGACCATGTTGCATAGTGCCGTATATTGCCCCCGGGCCACGTAATTGCAAATCAAGCTCTGCCAACCTAAAGCCGTCACTGGAACTTTCTACTGCCCGCAAACGCTTACTTGGTGCCTTGGAATCACTCATCATGAGGTAACAATACCCCTGGTGCTTACCACGCCCTACCCGTCCGCGCAGCTGATGGATTTGCGCGAGGCCAAAACGTTCCGCTCCCTCAATGAGCATGATACTGGCATTCGGCACATCGACACCCACCTCAATGACAGTCGTCGACACCAATATATCAATCTCATGGTCAACAAATTGCTGCATAATCTCATTTTTTTCAGCCGGCTTCATTTTGCCATGGAGCAGCCCGACGCGCCGGTGCTTGAAGTATTTCTTCTGCATTAGCTCATACATTTCCTCAGCAGACAAGGCCGTTATCTCGCTATTTTCAGTAATAAGTGGGCAGACGACAAACATCTGCCTGCCGGCTGCCAGCTCTGCATCAATATCGGTATACAGCTGGTCGCGAGAATTTGGCGAGACTATTTTGGTAACAATCTCCGTTCTCCCCGGTGGTTTCACATCGAGCACCGATACATCAAGTTCGCCGTATAGAGTAAGCGCCAGTGAGCGCGGTATCGGTGTCGCAGTGAGGCTAAGTACGTGAGGCATGTGCCCCGCCTTCGCCTGCAACGTTTTACGCTGTTCAACGCCAAAGCGATGCTGTTCGTCCACGATGATGAGCTCAAGCTCGTGCATATCTACTTTATCCTGTATCAATGCTTGCGTGCCGACCATGAAGCGAATATCCCCACTTGCTATATGGGCATGAGCGCGCTTCTTCTGGGCGGCCGTCATGCCTCCTACTAATAGCCCTACTTGGGAACCGAAGCCCAGAGGCTCCAGTAATTTCTGTAGCGTCTCAGCGTGCTGCCGCGCCAAAAGTTCTGTGGGCGCCATGAGGGCCACCTGATGGCCATGATGCAGCACCATGACAGCTGCCATAGCAGCAACGACGGTCTTACCCGATCCGACGTCACCTTCCACCAGACGATTCATAGGATGCGCCTTCTGCATATCCTGGTATATTTGCCATACAACTTTGCGCTGGGCAGTAGTCAGGGGGAAAGGCACATGAGACACAAATTCTTTAGCGATACGTTCTTCGAAAGGGACTACCGGCGCACTTTCAGTCATAAGCTCGTATTTGTTGGACAGTGCCGCAAGGCTCAGTTGAAATACTTCCTCAAATCCCAGACGTCGCTTCGCCTCCTCTAAATCTTCCACACTATCAGGAAAATGCATATGCATGATGGCCTTCGAACGTGAATATAGCCCCTGCTCTTTTACTATCCATTCCGGCAATGTCTCCGCTAGAGCTTGTATGTCCGTAATGACTTGACCCAGTGCCGCGCGAATCTGCCGTGAAGTAAGACCTTTAGTCTCACGGTACACCGGAACAATTCGCGCAGTATTCAGCGGCATGTCACTCACGAGCTCAATGGACGGATTCATAATACTCAGACGCTGGTGGCTAAGTTCGAAGTTTCCAGATATGTAATATTCCTGCCCGGACTTTAGAGATGCCTCCCGGTACGGCTGGTTGAACCAAATGATACGCACACTATCCGTCTCGTCGCTGGCGACTGCTTCGGTGATATGCATGCCTCGCCGTACATAGCGCCCTTTTGCCTGCTTGATAACAGCTCTAACAGATACATTTCCAGGAATAATCTGCGCAATTGGCGTGACAGCCGAATAATCTTCATAGCGCCGGGGGTAGTAATCTATCAAGTCGGCGACAGTCTTTAGACCCAGCACAGCAAACTTCTGCGCCAGCGCCGGGCCCACTCCTTTAAGCATCTGCAATGATGCGTCACTCGTCATATATAGTAATTATAAGTTAGAAGCGGTGCGGACTAAAACTTTAGGCCACTCGCCTCGTTCAAAATCACTCGTCAGATCGCGTAAGAATTCAGGAAGTACGTAATTATTCGCAGGTTCTATGAATTCCGCACGCGCCAGCTCGAGCATTCCATGAGTTGTATTTTGTAAATCCAGATCAATGTATGCCTCACCATTCGTGATCTCGAAGAAAAACTCCAGAGATTCTTCGTCCCCCCTGAAAAGTTGCTGCACATACAGCAATTTGCCGATCTCGGGAGTTACGCCCAGCTCTTCGATCAGCTCCCTTGTGACCCCATCTTCGAGTGTCTCACCTGGATCAAGTTTCCCTCCGGGGAGCGCCCAAAATGAACTGTCATGCCGATGCTGTACAAATAGGAATTTGTCTTGATACGGTATAACTGCCCGAACGCGCACGATACGCACTACGTATCCTTCCTGACCAAAAAGAAAACGCTGGGGCCGAAATAACCATGCGCCAGTGTCGGCTGCAGCAAGCCTTCGATAGCCAGCATGACGCGTTTAGGCATCAACTTTTTAATGCCGCTACTTCGAAGGTTTGATACCGAAAGAATTCGCTCGACTTTGAGCCCGGCATGAGACAACTGTTTAATAACCGTCCGGGGGTTGTGGTTTACGAATGGTATTTCATCACCACGCTTGTTGTCTTCACTTCGGATATCTACCGGATGTACCGGCATTTTCTTGTGGCGTACAAGATGACGCAAACGATTACGGGCGTGCGAATAATTTGCTGCCTCAATTACCGCGTATCCATCCTTTGATAATATACGTGCTATCTCAGCCAATTCGGCTGTCGGATCAGGCAAATGGTGCATAACCCGGATCATAGCTACCAGGTCTACACTGCCATCAGCGAAATCGAGACAATCTGCCTGCATCTGCCGGCTGTCTATGTCTGGATAATCCTTCAAGGCCTTCTGGGCTAGCTCCAGTTGCTGTCGGCTAGGCTCTGCCAGGGTCACCTTGTCAGCGTAATTTTTAAGTAAAATGGTCAGCCGGCCATACCCTCCACCAATATCTACAGCACGATGAAATCGTTTGCCACTGAGTAACCTGTTAATGGCCATTTTTTCAGCGGCATTTTCATATTCGCGCCCATCCCAATAATCACGGTAGTTATAGCTGGAATCATCATAATAGTCAGCTTTTTTAGGTGATGGTATCGGTTCTGTTGTTTTCTCCATCTATCGTTAAGTATACCAGCCTGGGTTTAGGCTCGCTCCAGCAGTGCCGTATCCTTATATTTACGGCCCTTGCGGAGCATGGCCCTACCATTTTCAAAATCACTGTCCTCAAAATGATCACGATTCACTTTTACGCCGTTAATTGCTACGGCATTGTCAGCAATCAGACGCCTCGCATCCGTCAAAGAACTTGCCAGCCCCGCAGCGATTAGTACGTCTGCTACGTTGCTTCCATACCCGACATTAACTACGGGTAATTCCTGGCGTATTACTTCCATAACCTGCTCGTCCGCCGTCGCGACAGGCGTCTTACCGACTAGATAGTCCGTAACGATTGCAGCAAATTCCGCGGCCTCTTCACCATGCACCAACCGTGTTACTTCTCGAGCTAAGTGTGTTTGAGCATGCCGCGCTGCCCTATCGGACCGATGTGCGTCCATGATGTGGTCAATCTCAGCTGACTCCAGCTCAGTGTATATTTTGAGGTAATCTTCGACCCCTTCATCATCTGCATTGATCCAGAACTGGTAAAAAGCAGTCGGAGTAGTTTTAGTCGGGTCAAGCCAGACAGCGCCCTCTTCGCTTTTGCCAAATTTCTTGCCGGTAGCTTTGTTTATGACGAGAGGCATACTCAGCGCATGTACTTCAGCGCCTTCTTTCTTGCGGACAAGCGGTGCGCCCGACAGCATATTGCCCCACTGGTCGGAGCCGCCGATTTGCAGTACGACACCGTTGTTCTTGTAGAGGTGCCAGTAATCATATCCTTGAATCAAACTATAACTGAACTCGGCATAGCTTATACCTCCTCCACCCTCTCCCATACGGTTAGCAATAAAGTCGCGCTGTATGAGTTCGGTCATACTGTAGTGCTTGCCAACGTCGCGAAGGAACTCCAGGTAGCCTATATCCTTGAACCAGTCGTAGTTATCAACCAGGGTAAATTCCATGCCATTGAACAGGCTCTCGACCTGTTCTCTGATACCGGCTACATTATGCTCGATTTCTTCGCGGGACTTGAGATCACGCTCGGACTCCTTACCGCCTGGGTCACCGATAAGACTCGTAGCACCGCCAACGAGCAAAACAGCGTTCCAACCGTGTTTCTTCAATCGCCGCGCCATCATGAAAACAGCCAGGTTTCCTATTGTCAGGCTATCAGCAGATTGACAATCGGCGCCAAGGTAAAAAGTCCGTGGGGTATCAAGCCAAGTTAGGTCATCAAAAGTTTTGTCCTTAATTTGTCCGCGCCACTGTAATTCTTCGGAAAGCGTCATAATGCCTGTTTATATCCTTACTTGTTATTACTCTTAACTATAAGTATATCATCCTCTACCTCAAGAGAAT
>JAQGGU010000056.1 GCA_028289265.1 Candidatus Saccharimonadota bacterium
AAACTCATAAAGTCAGCCTAAAAAATATGTCTACCTAACTTGATAAATATTGACGTATATGGTATAATATAAATATATAAGTAATTTATAGGAGAATCATTACAATGATTTTGAACAAATGCGAAGTAATAGCTAGCGATCAGGACCAAGCTAGGGCAAATATACATGATGCATTTATGCTTGAGCTGATGTCTACTAATGGTGGTGAGATAGTGGCTCCTCATGGTTTCGGTGAACCAGCTTATGCATATATCGGTTCTAATGTTGAAGAAGTGCCGTCTGCTCGGCCAGCGCTACCTGCAGAAAAAATGGCTGGTTTTGTTGCTATTAGCCACTAAAATTGACGCAATCTGCAAGCCCCGGAAGTAATATCCGGGGCTTTTTCTTTTCCGGCGTAACTGGACGTAAGCGGTATAAACCGGTACAGTAGTTGTAGTTATGTTTAGCGGGGTAGTTACGGCGTCTTTATCAGTTCTTAGTGGCCTTGTTTTGCTGTTCGCGCAGGTACCATCAGGCACTACCTACAAGCTCGAGAGTTACGGAGTAGGTTCTGGGGGTACGGCCAACTCGGTCGGTTCTACCTATGCCATGGAAGGCATCAGTGGTGAAGTTAGCGGGACTGAGCTGAGCGGTACGGCGTACAAGGGTGGTACGGGTCTTATCACTACGCAGTTAGCCAATGTCCCTTCGGCGCCAGCACTTACAAACCCGGCCAACTACTACAATAAGCTTCGGCTCACCATCAATGACGGGGGCAATGCCAGTGACGCGCGTTTTGCTATCGCGATTAGTAAAGATAATTTTGCAACAACGCAGTATGTCCAGAACGATAACACCGTCGGCGCCGCGCTTGGCATAGAAGACTACCAAACATACGCGACATGGGGTGGTACCAACGGCTTCATTATTGTAGGACTTACTCCTGCGACAACATATACGGTGAAAGTGCGTGCCATGCATGGCAAGTTTACTGAGTCTGGTTACAGCGCGACAGCTTCAGCTGCTACGGTCAATCCAGCTATAACATTTGATCTCGACGTGTCGGGGTCCGATGTCGAAACTAGCCCGCCGTATAACCTCGCATTCAATGATCTGATGCCTGGCGCGGTGACTAATAGTCCATCTAAGATATGGGTTGATTTTGATACCAATGGTGATTTCGGCGGCAACATATACGTCTACGGCAAGAATGCCGGGCTGCGAAGCGCCGGTGTGTCATATACCATCGCGGCTTTATCTGGCGACCTTGGCGCACTCGGACAAGGTTTTGGCGTGCAGAGTGCTTCCACGACGCAGGCTGCCGGCGGACCGTTCATCGCCTCAAGTCCGTATGACGGCATAAATAATACTGTTGGAATAGCCGATGCTTCTATACGAAAGATATATTCTGCCGGAGCTCCTATCACTGCCGGGCGGTCATCCATGGTGCTCAAGGCAAAAGTCACAAATATCACACCCGCATCAAACGATTACTCAGAAATACTAACTCTTATAGGGGCAGCGAGCTTCTAATGTCTACCGAAACCAACACCGCGCCTACTACGCCAAGGAAACGCTCACGTAAACGAAAAGGCCTTATTGCTCTGGTTGTTGTGCTTCTGGTTCTGGGCGCCGGTATATACGGAGCGCAGAGGTTCTTGACCGGGCCTTCGGTGGGTACTGCCGTCAGTAGTCTACCCGCAGCGTCTCGAACAACCCCCATTGAGCTCGAACAGTTTGATGGAACAACTTTTTCATTCGTACACCCCATGACATATATGAAGCAGGCGACAAAGCCAGCGCCGAATTCGGTTAACCTCGAAAGTCATACATTTGTCTCGAGCGGTATGACCAGCAAGGTCCTTACCGCTACCGTGTCAAAACTGCCTTCCACAAAGCTCGAAGATGATCCATCGTACAGTATGCGCGCCCAAAACCCCGATAGGTATAAGATCAAGTCTGTGGTCTTGAAGAATGAAAAAGTGATGATTGCGACTAACTCTGACGGGCAGCAATTCCAGCAAACGGCTTTTTGGGTACACGGAGACAAGTTGTTGACTTTCACGATGACCGGCACTGCGACCAATACCCAGGCTATGACCGCTGAATATCAGGATATGATCGGTACGATTTCATGGCATTAAAGTTGCTGGTTGCCTGTGGAAAGATATCCCGTGAAAAGATTGACACGGTAGGGGCAAACACAGTACTATTTAGTGAGTTAGCATAACCGTAAAGGTGATTAATGGGAACCGAAACAAAGAAGAGTAGCAGAGTTGCACTTGTCTTAGCGTTACTTCTGGCAGTGAATGCCTTGGCTCCTGCTTTGGCAAATGCTGGTGCGTTGTCCAACACCTACGTACGTATGAACCGCATGACTGCGGCGACCGCAACTTCTTTTAGACTTGTCTTTACTACATCGTCAGCTACTGCCACGGAGGACAATATTCGTATTGACTTCGGTACTGCCTGGAATGCAGCCGGTGGACTAGTGAATGGTACTCAAAGCGTTTCAACTGCTACCTGTGCGACCGAGACGGGGACTACCGCCCTGCCTACATCGGGATCGTTTACCCCTAGCGGTACACCCAGCACTAGTATTTCTCTCGCTGGTGTCAACAACCTGGCCGCATCTACGGCCTATTGTGTAGACTTCAATACTGCCAATGCAGTGACCTTGCCTACAGCAGGCGAGTATTACGCTACAGTTGAGACGCGTTCTTCTACGACTGTTGATGACACTGCCCGTGTCGCAATCCGGGTTGTTTCGAATGATAGCATTACCGTAACCGCTTCTGTACCTCCTATATTTGACTTCGCACTCGATGCTAATACTACCGCTTTCGTGGGCGAACTTACGCCAGGAACTAAGCGCCAGACGACAGCCCGTACTGTCACCGTCAACACCAATGCCAAGACCGGGTGGGTAGCATGGCTACGTAACTCAGACGGCAATGGCTTGTACTCTGCCGGTGTAAACGCAAACATCGCACCAACCACGCCAGGTACTGCGGTCAACGTAGACGCGGCTGCCAGCACCGAGCAGTACGTATGGGGTGTCAGCTCCTTGACACAAGGTGGCGGCGCTGGCACGACTTCGATTGCGAGTGCTTATGACTCTTCAGGCGGTACTAATGATGGAAGCGGCGTCGACAACACCTACCGACAGGTCGCCTCATCGAGCGGTACTTCTCAGAACGCTGTCGTAACGATTGTCTCAAGCGCGACTATCTCCCCGATCACCCCGGCTGCTTCTGACTATACTGACATAGTCCAGGTTATCGGCGCTGGCAACTTCTAGTCGACTTTTTAGCAAAGAAGATACTACACTTATTTCTTTCGCCCTTTTAGAGAAGCTCGGTATTTGTGTGTCTCATGAAGGCGAAGCTTTTACGTCTCCACCTTTTTGCGGTCAAAAATAGGGGGTAAATAAGTTTTTGTATCACCCGGAAATGACTTTAGAAGAAACTACAGAGATCTAAAATATGCATAAGCTGTTCAACAGTATATAATAAGGACTACATGGTTCTGTTTCGAAAATTTGGCCTGTATGTGGCTCTTGTTACAGTAGTGCTTGGCGCATTGATGCCGGCCGCCTCTTTCGCCCAGACGCCTCCTCCTGTGCGTGCTCCGCTACGGCTTATGACGTCTCCTTTACCGTTGAACGTGGTGACGAAACCCGGCCAGACAGTGACAGCCGATATACGCGTCAAGAATAATGGCACTCAGCCGGAACAACTACGAGTAGAGCTGCTGAAATTCGGCGCTAGCGGTGACACCGGCAGGCCGCAGCTGCAAGAGCGTGACCCGGAGGATGTTTATTTTAATTGGGTGAGCTTCTCGGAGTCCAATTTTACCGCCGAACCAAATGTCTGGAAAACCATCAAGATGACTATCAAAGCGCCCAAGGAAGCGGCTTTTGGCTATTATTTTGCCGTGCTGTTTTCCCGATCAAATCCTGACAGGCCGGCAGCCGGCGCTAGCGGTGTCGAGGGCGGCGTGG